>NC_010511.1:4977500-5110000 GCF_000019365.1 Methylobacterium sp. 4-46
CGACACGCTCCTCGACCGGCTCGCCGCCGCGGGCCGGCCCCTGGTGAGCGTCGGCAAGATCGGCGACATCTTCGCCCACCGGCACACCGGGACCGAGGTCAAGCCGGCCGGCAACGACGCCTGCCTCGACGCCGCCCTGGCGGCCTTCGCGGATCTCGGCCCGGGCGGCCTCGTCTTCGCGAACCTCGTCGATTTCGACACCGAGTACGGGCACCGGCGCGACGTGCCGGGCTACGCGGCGGCGCTGGAGCGCTTCGACGCCCGCCTGCCGGAGATCCGCGCCGCCCTGCGGCCGGGCGACCTCTGCCTCGTCACCGCCGACCACGGCAACGACCCGACCTGGACCGGGACCGATCACACCCGCGAGCAGGTGCCGGTCCTGGCCTTCGGGCCGGGGCAGCGCCCGGGCCCGATCGGGCGGCGCGAGGGGCTGGCGGATATCGGCGCGACGGTCGCGGCGCATCTCGGCCTGGCGCTCCCCGCCGGCCGCTCCTGGCTGTGACGTTTGGCTGTGACGGCCCCGCGGACGAGGATGGACGGGATGACGTCGGGCGCGGTTCTGGAACGGGCGGACCTCTACGCGCCGCCGATGCCGCCGCTCGCCGAGCGGGTCGACTGGCTGCGGCTGCTCTCCGCCTTCCGCCGCAACACCCTGGACGCCTTCCCGGGCGCCTGCCTCACCGAGCCGACCGTGACCCTGCGCCTGCCCGGGGGCGGGCGGGTGGTGCTGCTCTGCGTGCCGGAGGCGGTGCGCCACGTCCTGGTCGCGCAGGGATCGGACTTCGCCCGGCTCCCGGCCGGGATCCGGGTGCTCGGCCCGGTGGCGGGGCGCGGCCTCGTCACGGCCGAGGGCGAGGCGTGGCGCCGCCAGCGCCGGGTCCTGGCCCCGGCCTTCACGCCGCGCACGGTGCCGCTGATGGCGCGGCACATCGCCCGCGCCACCGCCGCCTGCCTGCGCCGGCTCGACGCCGCCCGGGGCGGCCCGGTCGATCTCCACGCCGAGATGCAGCGGCTCAGCCTCGACATCGCGGCCTCCTCGATGTTCTCCCTGGAGGCCGGCCCCTACGAGGCGCGGATCCGCGCCATGGTCTCGGCCTATCTCGGCGGGCTCGGCCGGCCCCGGGTGAGCGACTTCCTGGTGCCGCCCGGCTGGCCGACCCCGGCCGCGCCGCGGCGCTGGCTTTTTCGGCGCCGCTGGCGCGCGCTGATCGCCGAGCTGATCGCGGTCCGCCGGGCCCAGGTGGCGGGACAGGGGCCACGCGACCTGTTCGACCTCCTGGCCGAGGCCCACGGCGAGGAGCCGGACGGGCTGCTCGCCGACGAGGTCGGCACCATGATCGTGGCCGGGCACGAGACCACGGCCTCGACCCTGTTCTGGGCCGCGACCCTGCTCGCCCGCGCCCCTGCCGTGCAGGAGGCGCTGGCCGCGGAGGCGCGCGGCCTCGACCTCGGCGAGGCGGGGGCCGCCGCCGCCCTGCCGAGGCTCGCCCTGGCCCGGGCGGTGGTGCAGGAGGCGCTGCGCCTCTACCCGCCCGCCTACATGATCGCCCGGCGCGCGGTCCGGGACGGGGCGGTCTGCGGCGCCGCGATCCCGGCCGGCACCACCGTGATGATCCCGACCTGGGTCATGCACCGCAACCCGCGCTGGTGGCCGCGGGCCGACGCCTTCGACCCCGAGCGGTTCCTCCGGCCGGGCGAGGAGCCGGACCGCTTCGTCTACCTGCCCTTCGGGGCGGGGCCGCAGGTCTGCATCGGGGCGCAGCTCGCCCTGGCCGAGGCGACGCTCGCGCTCGCCGGCCTCGCCCGCCGCTTCGCGCTCTCCCTCGACGGCGCGCGCCCGATCCTGCCGGTGGCGACCGTGACGGTGCGGCCCGACCACGCGCCGCCCTTCCGGCTCGCGCGCCGCTGAGCCTGCCGCGCAGCCGAAACTTTACCGGTGCGGCGGGAGATGAGCTAAGGATCCGGCTGCGTCCCGGCGGCGGCGTGGAGTTCAGTTTCGGTGCGACCCTGGAGCAGTGGCCCGTCCGACCGGCGCGGCTACCATCACGGCAACCTCAAGGAGGCGCTGATCGAGGCGGCGCGCCGCTTCATCGCCGAGCGGGGCATCGGCGGCTTCACGCTGGTCGACGCCGCCCGCCTGGTCGGGGTCTCGCCGGCCGCCCTCTACCGGCACTTCCGCGGGCGCGAGGCCCTGCTGGAGGAGGTGGCCGAGCGGGGCTTCCGCGAACTCGCCGCGCGGCTCGGCCGGGCCCTGCGCGGCCCCGGCACGCCGCTCGAGCGCTTCACCCGGATGGGAGAGGCCTACCTCGCCTTCGCCGAGGAGGAGCCCGGCTACTACGCGGCCATCTTCGAGGCGCGGCCGCTCGCCGCGCAGGAGAGCGGCCCGCCGCGGCCGCTGCGCGAGACGGACGCCTTCGGGCTCCTGGTCGAGGCCCTGCGCACCACCTTCCCTGACGGGTTCTCCGGCGTCGATCCCCGCTTCATCGCGCTCGAAGTCTGGGCGCTGTCCCACGGCATCGCGATGCTGGCCGCGGCCGGGCGGCTGCCCTCCGGGCCGGGCCTGCCGAGCAAGTACGATCTCCTGCGCGCGGGCGTGCTCGCCCTCGTGCACGGGGCCGCCGGCGGGCGGGCGGGCGCCGGGCCGCGCTAGGAGAGACACACCAGCGTCGGCAATTGGTTGTGGAAGTTTCCCGACGTCGTTCGAGACCCGATCGGTCCGGCTTCGCAGGCGCCGCGATGGCGGGAGGCGGACGCCCTCGGGATGCGCGCGGGCGCCGCTTCGCCTCGCGTTGCCGCGTGCCAGCCACCGAGGGCTTCCCGATGCCCCTGTGCGGGGCATCTGGGTGAACCGGCTGGCGCAGCGCGGCAGCCCGGACTGGCCGCCCTGCGCGGACATCTCGGACTCGGAGGAAGCCGCAGCCTTGCTCCTGCCGGCGTGCGACTGATTAGGCGCGGCGCGGAAGCCGCGACGGGTGGGACGCGGACATTCCGCTTGACGATGACGGTGGCCAACGACAGGGTCGCAGGACATGCCCAGGAACCAGACCCTCTGTGACCGACGCCGACGCCGCTGCCCCCAAGCGGTGGCTCTTCGGGCTGCGCGTCGATCAGCGTCCTTCCGCGTGGTGACTGCCTCACCGTAGGTCCCACCCGCCGGAGCGGCCGGTCCCCGTTCCCGAACCCCCGCAGCCCTCGGCTCCGGGGGTTTTCTTTTGCCCGAACCCCAGAAGGACTCCACCATGAGCATTCGCGTCGGCATCGTCGGGATCAGCGGTTTTGGCGGCGGCGAGGCGATGCGCCTGGTCGCGAGCCACCCCTCTTTCGAGCTCATCTACGCCGCAGGCGAGGGCAGTGCCGGCAGCCGTCTGGTGGACCGCTTCCCCGGTGTGCCGGCCAAGCTGGCCGACCTGGTGATCGAGAAGTGGGACCCCGTGACCCTGCCGAAGCTCGACCTGCTGTTCGCGTCACTGCCCACGGGCGCCTCGGCCGAGGCGCTGGCGCGCGTCCCCGAGGACGTGAGGATCGTCGACATCGGCGGCGACCACCGCTACGTCGAGGGTTGGGCGTACGGCCTGGCCGATGTCTGGCCAGCCGAGATCGAGGGTCGGATCCGCGTTGCCAATCCCGGCTGCTTCCCCGCGGCGACGCTGAGCGCGCTGGCGCCGCTGCTGGCCGAGAGGCTGATCGAGCCTGACAACATCGTGATCGACGCCAAGACCGGCATCTCCGGCGCGGGCCGGGGCGGCGCCGACAGCAAGTTCGGCTACGCGGAAACCAACGAGACCGTGGTGCCCTACGGGCTGCTCAAGCACGTCCACATGCCCGAGATCGCCAAGACGATCGAGCGGCTGAGCGGCGGCAGCGCGGCAGGGCTGGTGTTCACGCCACACTTGGTGCCGATGACCCGCGGCGTCCTCGCCACCATGTATTGCCGCGGCCGCGCCAGCACGGGCGAGTGCTTGGACGCGGCCCGGCGCTTCTACGCCGGGCGGGCGTTCGTCCGCGTCACCGACAAGCCGCCGCAGACCAAATGGGCCACCGGCTCGAACCTCGCGTTCGTCAGCTATGCGGCCGACCCGGAGCGCAACTTGGTGATCGCGATGGGCGTGGTCGACAATCTCGGCAAGGGAGCGGCCGGCCAGGCGGTGCAGAATGCAAACCTGATCTGCGGCCTGCCGGAAACCGCGGGGCTGGACGGCCTACCTGTTTGGCCATGACGAAGGCGGGCCTGCGGGCAGCTTGTCGATCCGCTACGGGGCGCAAGCCGAGCTCATGATGATCAAGCTGGTTGCGTATTGCCCCTGACGCACGGCCGGCACCTGCGACAGATCCCTGCGCCAAGCACAAACGAACTCGGAGTTTCCATCAGATCCGCGCACGATACGGGCCACGAGCGCGACGGCGCAGAGGGAGACAGCCGTGTCGGTGCCTGGATCCGAGCGGGTCTTCGACCGAGCGACCGCCGCTCACCGCGGCGGGAGCGAGTCCCCCGCCGCACCCCGCCCGGCACCGGCGAGCCGGCCCGCACTCGCGGCGATCCGGGCGAAGAGGCGGGCGAGCACGTCCCGGCGCGCCAGGGCGGGGCGCTCGACGAGGTGCCAGCTGAGCCACGCCAGCAGCCCCGCCCCCGTCAGGGCGGCGACCGTCACCAGCCAGGGCGCGACGCCGCGATCCTGCGCCACGATCAGGTTCTGGAGCGGCCAGGCATAGAGGTAGACCCCGTAGGAGAGGTCCGTCCGCTGCGTGAAGCGCCCGATCCGCAGCGGCGGCACCGCGAAGGCGAACCAGAGCAGCAGGAAGCCGCCCAGGACCACGAAGGCGGGCTCGGCGAGGCCCGGCCGGCCCAGCAATCCCGCGAGCAGCAGCGCGGCGAGGGCGGCCCGCCCCGCCGAGAAGCGGATGCGCTCGCCGAACAGGAAGAAGGCGCTGCCGCAGGCGAAGATCAGGGCGAAGCGCAGCCCGTGCTTCAGCTTGAACAGGAGCGGGCTGCCGGAGGCCAGGGCCGGGTGCCAGACGAGCAGGCAGAGCCCGGCGAGGAGCGCCATCCCGGCGAGGAAGCGGCGGTCCGGCCGGAGCAGCCCGCAGCAGCCGAGGCCGGCGACCAAAAGGTAGCAGGCGAACTCGTAGACGATCGTCCAGGCCGCGCCATTGAGGTAGGGGTAGGGCAGGCCCTCGAAGGCCCGCGGCACCGCCGGCGCGCCGAGGAGCAGCAGGCGCCCGAGCGCGTCCGGGATCCGCAGCGCCGCGAGGTCGCCGCCCGCCAGCGGCGCGACGATCCCGATGCAGGCGAGCGAGGCGACGAGGTAGCCCGGATAGATCCGCAGCACCCGCTTGGCGAGGTACGACGCGCCCGAGGCGGAGGCGAGCCAGCTGCGCGTGATCAGGTAGCCGCTCAGCACGAAGAAGCCGTCCACCGCGACCTCCCCGAAGGACAGGGTGCCGGTGAGCCGGGTCAGGATCTCGCGCGAGCGGTCGCCGTCGATCAGCTCGGGCGAGTGGGACACCACCACCAGCCCCGCGAGCAGGAGGCGCAGCAGCCCGAGATTGTTGGCCCGCCGGCCGTCCGTCACTCGACCGGTTCCCGCTCGGCCCGCGCCCCGCCGAGGGCGCGCACCACCACGCGGCCGCCCTCGGCCGAGAGCGCGAGCCGCCCGGCCTTGAGGGCGAGCGCCTTCTCGCCGAAGAGCTGGCGCCGCCAGCCGCTGAGGACCGGGACCGGGGCCGCGTCGTCGTCCGCGAGCGCTTCGAGCTCGTCGACCGTGGCGATGATCTTGGGCGCCACCCTCTCCTCCTCGCAGACCGCCTTGAGCAGCACCTTGAGGAGCTCGACCAGGGCCCCGTTGCCGCCGCCGCGCGGCCGCCCGCGCTCGGGCATCGGGACGGTGGCGAGGTCGCGGGCGAGGCCGCGCTCGACCGCCGCCAGGATCTCGGTGCCGGTGCGGGAGCGCTCGAACCCCGTCGGGATGGTGCGCAGCCGCCCGAGCGCCTCGATGCTGCGGGGGGCGGCGGTCGCGACGTCGAGCACGGCCTCGTCCTTGAGGATGCGCCCGCGCGGCACGTTGCGGCCCTGCGCCTCGCGCTCGCGCCAGGCCGCCACCTCCATCAGCACCGCGATCTCGCGGGGCTTGCGCATGCGCCCGGCCAGCCGGCGCCACGCCTGGGCGGGGTCGGCCTCGTAGGTCTCGGGCGAGGTGAGCACCGCCATCTCCTCGTCGAGCCACGCCCCGCGGTCGCTGGCGAGGAGCTGGCGCGCCAGCGCCTCGTAGACCTTGATCAGGTGCGTGACGTCCGAGAGGGCGTAGGTCAGCTGCGCCTCCGAGAGGGGGCGGCGCGACCAGTCGGTGAAGCGCGAGGACTTGTCGACCTTCGCCTTGGCGACGTCGTTGACGAGCTGCTCGTAGGAGACCGAATCGCCGTAGCCGCAGACCATGGCGGCGACCTGCGTGTCGAAGAAGGGCTGGGGCAGGAGCCCGCCCTGGAGCCAGATGATCTCCAGGTCCTGCCGGGCCGAGTGGAAGACCTTGAGCACCCCCTCGTCGCCCATCAGGGCGAAGAAGGGCGCGAGGTCGATGCCGGGCGCCAGCGGGTCGACGAGGGCCGTCGTCCCGTCCGGCGCCGCGATCTGGATCAGGCAGAGCTTCGGGTAGTAGGTCGTCTCGCGCATGAACTCCGTGTCGACGGTCACGAAGGGTTGCGTCGAGAGATGCGCGCAGGCGGACGTGAGATCGTCCGTCGAGGTGATCAGCTTCATGAAGTGCCGCTATAATGGAGGCCGCGCGGAAGGGCGAGACGCCCCGCCGCGGTCCGGTGGATGGGGGCGCCCGGGCGGTGCGGGCCGGGCTCGCGCGGCCTCCTCACGGCTCCTCGCGCGGGGGCGATGCCGTGCGGCGATCCGCCTCGCTCGGGCCGGCCGCCTGCGTCGCCCCGCGGGACAGGAACGGGGTGGGCGCGTCGTCCACGAAGGCGACGCCGACCCGGCCGTCCTTGCGCCAGACGATCCGGACGCGGCGCTCCAGCCCGATCTGCTCGACCCAGAGGTCGACCTGCTCCGGCAGCACGGCCGCGTTCGAGACGTCGAGGAGCGCGCCGCCCGCCGAGATGTTGCGCACCACGCAGGTCACGCCGGTTCCGCCGGGCAGGCGGATCCGCCCGCCCATGAAGGTCGGGATGCGGGGATTCGCGCGCCGCTGCCTCATCGCCGTCCGCTCCACTCCCCGTTCGAGGGTGGTCCTCGTCGCCAGCGAAGACCAGCTCTCAGGAAAAGGTTCCGACATGAAACGAGAAGGCGCGCGAATGCGCAAGTTCTCCGTTAAGCATCCCGGCTGATGTCCCCCGCTGACGTAGTGGGACGAGGCGCGGTTGGACCGGTCAGCCCTTCGGGCGTCCCTCGGTCAGCAGGTCGGGGCGGCGGGCCCGGGTGAGCCGGAGTGCCTCCTCGGCGCGCCAGCGGGCGATCGCCGCGTGATTGCCGCCGGTCAGCACCTCGGGAATCGTGCGGCCCTCCCAGGCGCGCGGGCGCGTGTAGTGGGGATATTCGAGCAGCCCGCCCTCGAAACTCTCCTCCGTACCGGAGGCGGCCTTGCCCATGACCCCGGGCAGCAGCCGCACGCAGGCGTCGATCAGCACGAGGGCCGCGAGTTCGCCTCCCGAGAGCACGTAATCGCCGATCGAGACCTCCTCCAGCCCGCGGGCCGCGATCACGCGCTCGTCGACGCCCTCGAAGCGCCCGCACACGGCGACCAGGCCGGGCCCCTCGCTCAGCACCCGCACCCGGGCCTGGGTGAGGGGCACTCCGCGCGGGCTCATCAGGAGGCGGGGGCGGGCGTCGCCCGGAGGGGCGGCGGCATCGATCGCGGCGGCGAGGACGTCGCAGCGCAGGACCATGCCGGCCCCGCCCCCGGCCGGCGTGTCGTCGACCGCCCGATGCCGGCCGAGGCCGTGGTCGCGGATGTTGCGCGCCTCGATCGCCCAGGCGCCCCGGGCGAGCGCGTCGCCCGAGAGCGACAGGCCGAGAGGGCCCGGGAACATCTCCGGGAAGAGCGTCAGGACCGTCGCGCGCCAGGGGATCGGGGTCGAGATGGGGGCCGACATCAGGGTCGTCATGGGGCCTGATCGCCCGCGCGGCGCGGTCGGTCAACCGAGCGCCGCGGTCGGTCAACCGAGCGCCGCGGTCGGTCGACCGAGCGCCGCGGCGGCCGACACGCTCAGCCGGGCCGCCGCCTCCCCGGGAACGGGATCACGACCCCGCCCGGCTCGGGCGCCAGGGCGAGGCCGACCCGCTCCTCGTGCCGCCACACGACCCGGGCGCGCCGGCGCAGGTCGAGCCGGTCGACCGCCAGCTCCACCTCGTCCGGGAGCGGCACCGCGCTCGACACGTGGACCAGCGCACCCTGCAATGACAGGTTGCGCACCACGCAGGTCAGGCTCCAGTCGCCGCGGTTGTAGCCGATGCGGCCGCGCAGGTAGGTCGGCGTGCGGGGGGATCTGCGGCGCTCGTCGATCAAGACACTCCTCCATCGTGGCGAATGACCGATCGCCTGCAAGTGTCCGGCCGCGCCGGGAGTGCCGCGGCGGAACCGGGAGGGGCGGGCATGTACAACCGATGCGTGCGGATCGTCGCGCGCTCGGCCGGCGCCGCGAGGGAGCGGGCACAGGTCTGTTCCGTTGCGGCACAGGGGACGGCCGGCGATCACCGGCCGTCCCGCCGCGGCCGGTCACACCGGCGTGGCGATCGGCTTGCCCTTCTCCAGCACGTAGGTGACGCTGAGCCGCACGGCCTTGTCGCTGGCCTTGCCGCCGGCATGGGGCGTGTGCGGCGGCACCTGGAAGGAATCCCCGGCCCGCACGAGCCGGGTCGGCTGGCCCTCGACCGGCAGCTCCAGCTCGCCCTCGATCACGTAGGTGGATTCGACGCCCGGATGCGTGTGGCGGCCCACCACCGTGCCCGCGTCGATCTCCACATCCATCAGCAGCGTGACGTAGCCCGGCGCCGGGCCCTCCGTCTGCGCCAGGAGCTTGCGCCGGATGCCCGCACCGACGCCGGGCTGCGTCTGCGCGGCCACCTCCGTGGCCAGGAACCCGGCGCTCGCGCAGAGCGCGCAGGATGCGAGCCGGCCGAAGCCGCGACGTGTCATCATCAGACGTCCTCCCAGGTCGCCCGGTCTCGCGCGCCGGGGCAGACCCGAAGGTCCCGTGATGATCAGTCAACGTCAAGTCTTGGCCGGACTATTGGCCCGACTTCGCCTCCCGCTCGACCGTGATCGTGGGCCGAGATTCCGGTCTGGATCGAGTCAGACCGGCTCCTCCTCGGCCCGGAGCGGGCGGCTGAGCAGTCCGGTGATGGCCTCGTCGAGGCTGAGGGTGCCGGCGACGACGCCCGCCACCGCCTCGGCGACCGGCATCTCGACGCCGCGGCGGCGGGCGAGTCCGACGAGGGCCGGGGCCGTGAGGGCGCCCTCCGCGAGCTTGCCGCCCGCGGCCTGGTCCGGCGAGGCGCCGCGTCCCAGCCGCTCCCCGAAGGCGAAGTTGCGCGATTGCGGCGAGGCCGCCGTCAGGACGAGGTCCCCGAGCCCGGAGAGGCCCATCAGCGTCTCCGGCCGGGCCCCGAAGGCGCGGGCGAAGCGGCGCAGTTCGGCGAAGCTGCGGGCCACCAGGGCCGCCCGGGCGCTCTCGCCGAGGCCGCGCCCGATCACCGCCCCGCAGGCGATGGCCAGCACGTTCTTGGCCGCGCCGCCGATCTCGACCCCGCGCATGTCGGTGCCGTGATAGACCCGGAAGCTCGGCCCCGACAGGGCGGCGGCGAGCTGCGCCCCGCGCGCCGCCTCCGGCGTCGCCAGCGTCACGGCGGTGGGCAATCCGCGCGCCACGTCCGCCGCGAAGCTCGGGCCCGAGAGCACGGCGAGCGTCGCGCCCGGCAGGATCGCGGCGGCGACCTCGGTCAGGAAGGCGTCCGTGCCCCGCTCGATGCCCTTGGCGCAGAGGATGAGCGGCGCCGCGGGGGCGAGCCAGGGCGCGAGATCGCTCAGCACCCCGCGCAGGGTCTGGGCCGGGGTGACGACGAGCACGGAGCCGGCCGCGCGCAGGGACGCGGCCTCGGCGGTCGGACGCACGCCCGGGTGCAGCGGCACGCCCGGCAGGTAGCGGGCGTTCTCGCGCCGCTCCGCCATGGCGCGGGCCGCCTGCGCGTCGCGCAGCCACAGCACGACCTCGCGCGGGGCGGCGCTCGCGGCCGCGTTGGCGAGCGCGGTGCCCCAGGCGCCCCCGCCCACCACCGCCACCGGGCCGGCGCTCACGCGGCGCCTCCGGCCGCGAAGGCGGCGGCGCTCAGGCGGTAGAGCACGTGCGGGCGCAGCGGGTCGCCGTCCGCCAGGGCCGGGTGGGCGAAATCCTCGACCCGCTCCATGCCGAGCCGCTCCATGACCCGCTGCGAGGGCCGGTTGAGGAGCGCCGTGTAGGCGACGATCTCGGTGAGCCCGCAGCGCCCGAACGCGTCCGCCAGGGCGAGCCGGGCGGCCGCGGTCGCGAGTCCCTGCCCCCAGGCGTCGCGGGCCAGCCGCCAGCCGATCTCGACGAGACTTCCCGGCACCGCCGCGAACGGCAGGGGCCGCACCGGCCGCCAGCAGCCGACGAACCCCACGAAAGTGCCGCGCGCCTCCAGCGCCCAGGGCCCGAACCCGTCCTGCTCGAAGCGCCGGTCGAGGGCGCGGGCCTCGGCCTCGCTCTCGCGCCGGCTCTTCGGGGCGGGGAAGAAGCGCATCACCTCCGGATCGGCGTTGAGCGCCGCGAAGGGGGCGTCGTCCGCCCGCCGCCAGCGCCTCAGGCAGAAGCCCTCCGCCGCCAGCGCGCCGGGCGGGGCGGCGCTCCGCCTCCGGCCCCGCCACGCGAGGGAGCGGCGGTTGAGGTCGGCGAGGTCGGCTTCCCCGGCCAGCACCGCCTCGCCGAGCGCGACCGCCGCCGCGAGCCGGGTCGGGGGCATGTTCGCCCAGGCCGGGGGCGCGACGCTCTCGCGCCAGGGCCCGCCGCAGGCATTGTCCAGGAGGATGCGGGCGAAGCAGTGGTTGAGGCGCACCGGCCAATCCGCGCGCGCGGCGGCGGCCTCGGGCAGCCGCTCGTCCACCAGCGCCCGCCAGCGCCGCTGCAGGCCGGCGGCGCCCGGCTCGGGCCGCGACACGGCGCTCACCCGGCCGTCGCGAGGGGTTCGGCGAAGGGCCAGCGCGGGCGGGCCGGCGCCGTGATGTCGTCGACGAGGCCGAGCCGCAGGCGCTCCAGGCCCGCCCAGGCGATCATCGCGCCGTTGTCGCCGCAGAGCGGCAGGGGCGGGGCGACCAGGGGCAGCCCGGCCTCGCCCGCGAGCTGGCTGAGCGCCCGCCGCAGGGCCGCGTTGGCGGCGACGCCGCCCGCCGCCACCAGGGCGGTCGGGTGGCCCGCAACGTCCCCGAAGGCGCGCAGGGCCACCCGGACGCGGTCGACGACCACGTCCACCACCGCCGCCTGGAAGCTGGCGCAGAGATCGGCGACATCCTGGCCGGACAGGGGGGCGATGCGCTCCGCCTCGATCCGCAGGGCGGTCTTGAGGCCCGAGAGGGAGAAGTTCGGCTCGCGCCGGCCGAGCATCGGGCGGGGCAGGGCGAAGCGCTCCGGATCGCCGCCCTCGGCGGCCCGCTCGACCTCGGGCCCGCCCGGATAGGCGAGGCCGAGGAGCTTGGCCGCCTTGTCGAAGGCCTCGCCGATCGCGTCGTCGATCGTGGTGCCGAGGCGGACATACTCGCCCACGCCCTTGACGGCCACGAGCTGGGTGTGACCGCCCGAGGCGAGCAGCAGGAGGTACGGAAAGGCGATCCCGTCCGTCATCCGGGCGGTCAGGGCATGCGCCTCCAGGTGGTTGACCGCCAGGAGCGGCTTGCGCGTGACGAGCGAGAGGGTCTTGGCGGTGACGAGGCCGACGAGCACGCCGCCGATCAGCCCCGGGCCGGCCGCGACCGCGATGCCGTCGAGGTCGTCGAAGCCCAGGCCCGCCTCCTGGAGCGCCCGGGCGATCAGCCGGTCGACCACCTCCACGTGGGCGCGGGCGGCGATCTCGGGCACCACGCCGCCATAGGCCGCGTGCTCGGCGATCTGGCTCAGCACCTCGTTGGCGCGGATCACCGCGCGCCCGTCCTCCGCCGCGGTGACGATCGCGGCGGCGGTCTCGTCGCAGGTGGTCTCGATGCCGAGGACGTTCATGGGGGTCGCGCTCGCGAGGGGCCGAGAAACGGGGAACGGGGATGGCGCGCGGCGCCTTCGCCGGTATGCTGGCACTGCCCCGGCCGGTATCCTGGCGGTACCCGGGCCGGTATGCTGGCCGTCAGATAACCCGGAGTGCCCGGGACCGCAAAGATGGGAGGCGACGTGAGCGGCAGCGCGCCGAGGCTGGATCGGGCGCCCCTGCGCGTCTGGGTCGCGCGGCCGCTCCCGGCCGGTGCGCGCACGGCCGCGCGGGTGGCCGCGCTCGGCCACGCGCCGCTCCTCGCTCCGGTCCTCGACCTCGCGCCGAGCCACGTCCCGCCGCCGGACGGGCGCTTCGACGCCCTGATCCTCACCAGCGCCAACGCGGCGCCGGCCCTCGGCCCGGCCGGGCTGACCGGCCTTCCGGCCTTCTGCGTCGGCGCCCGCACGGCCGAGGCCGCCCGGGCGGCGGGCCTGCGCGAGATCCGCGAGGCCGGGGGCGACGCGGCCTCCCTGGTGGGCCTGATCACCGGATCCCTGCCGCCCGGCGCCGCCCTGCTCCACGCGGCCGGCCGGGAGCGCAAGCCCGAGCCCGCCGCGAGCCTCGCGGCGGCCGGCTTCCCGGTCACGACCTGGATCGCCTACGCGGCCCGGCCGCTGCCGCAGCTGCCCGATCCGGTCGCCGCGGCCCTCGCCGAGGCGCGCCTCGACGCGGCCCTGCACTATTCCCGCCGCAGCGCCGCCGCGGCTCTGGGCCTCGCCCGCGCGGCGGGGTGCGAGGCCGGCTTCGCCCGGCTGGCGCATCTGTGCCTCTCGGAGGATTGCGCCGCGCCCCTGGTCGCCGCCGGGATCCTGTCCCATCTGGTCGCGGCAATGCCGACGGAGGACGCACTCCTCTCCGGCCTAACCCCTTTTCCGTCCGCGCAAGCAGGCTCGCGCCTGGGCCGTGACCGATGCTAAGGACGGCGCAACAGAGCGGCCGCGTTCCGCGCGGGCCCGGTCCGGTCCCGTCTCGGCGGGCCGGACCCAGCCGACGGGCGTCCCTGCGCGCCCCGCTCAGAGGTGAGGATCTTCGGCCGTGACCCCATCCGACAAGGACCCCCAGGATTCCCGCAACCGGCCGGGCGGACGCGGCCCCAACCCGGCGGACGGCCCGATCATCGACCTGAAGGCCACCCGCGTGAGCGAGACGCCCGCCAAGGGAGCGACCGGCCCGGCGGGGGCCAAGCCCGCCGATCCGCCGAAGCCCGCCGATCCGCCGAGGCCCGGCGAGCCGCCGAAACCCGCTGCCGGCGCGGCGCCGAAGCCCGGCCCGACGCCGAGCGCCGCGGCCCCCGGCAAGCCGGCAGCGCCGCCCGAACCGCCCAGACCCGCCGAGCCGCCGAAGCCCGGCCCGGCCGCGACCTCCGTTCCGGCCTCGAACCCGGGCGGTCCGAGGCCGCCGGGCGCCGCCGGCGCGACCGGCCCGGGCGCGTCGCCCGCGTCGCCCACGCCCGCATCGCCGACGGGCGCGTCGCCCACAGGGGCGGCTCTCGCCGGCGCCAAGCCCGCCGTGCCGCCGGGCAGCACCGGACCCGCGGCGGCCGCCGCGAAGCCGGGGCCGACCGGCCCCGCGGGCGCTGCCGGCTCCACCGTGCCCAAGACTGGACCGGGCCCATCGACTGGACCGGGCTCATCGACTGGACCGGGCACGTCGCCCCTCGGCGTCAAGCCCGAGGCCGCCGCTGCGGCCAAGCCCGATCCCGTCAAGGCGGAGCCGCCGCGCGGCGCGACCGGCCCGATCGGCGCCACGGGCGCGGCCGCCTCCGGCCCGGCCGGGCCGCGCGCGGGCGCGACCCCGGCGGTGAGCCCGGCGCCGGCGCGCTCGGGCGGCGCCGGGTTCGGCTCCGTGCTGGCCGCCTCGCTCCTCGGCGGCGTGATCGGCGCGGGCCTCCTCTACGGCGTCCAGACCTACGGCCCGGCCTACGGCCTGCTGCCGAAATCCGCCGAGACCGCGCCCAATCTCGATCAGCGCCTCGCCGACCTCGCACCCCGCGACAGCGTTCAGGCCCTCGACCGGCGGCTCGCCGCGGCGGAGGCGGCCCTGCGCCCGCTGCCGGACGCGGTGCGCGGCGCCGAGGCGGCCGCCAAATCCGCCGCGGACCGGGCCGCGGAGGCCCTGAAGGAGGCCCAGTCGGGCCGTCCGGCGGCGGCCGAGACCTCCCCGTCGTCCGCCGCGGGGGCGCCGGCTCCCGCCGCGGCGCCGGACGCGTCCGGCGAGCCGCTGCAGGCGCGCCTCGACGCCCTCGACAAGCGTCTCGGCGACCTCCAGGGGCGGGTCGGCGATCCCGAGCTGCGCCAGAAGGTCGACGGCCTCGCCCAGGCGGTCCAGACCCTGCAGGGCCAGGCCGATACGGGCGAGCTGCGCACCCGGCTCGACGGGCTCGATTCGGGGCTGAAGGGCCTGCAGGCGGAGCTCGGCCAGCGGGTCGCGGCCGATCAGGAGGCCGACAAGGCCCTGGGCGGGCGGCTCGACGCGCTCCAGCAGGCCTTCGAGTCCCGCGGCAAGGCGCAGGAGCAGCGCCTCGCGGACCTCGCCCGCGACCTCGCCGGGCGGGCGGATGCGGGGGCGCTGCAGGCGGGCCTGCGCGCGGTCGCGGCCGACCGGATCGCGGCGGCGCTCGCCAACGGCACGCCCTACGCGGATGCCCTGGCGGCGCTCAAGCAGCTCGGCCCGGAGGACGGCCCGCCGCTCGGCCCGCTCGAGCCCTTCGCGGCCAAGGGCGCCCCCACGGCCGCCGCCCTGGCCCAGGAATTCCGGCCGATCGGCGGCCGCATCGTGGCGGCGGTGAAGGCCGCCCGGCAGCGCGAGGTGGCGGAGCGCGGCAGCTTCACCGACCGGCTCGCCAGCATGGCGGGCTCGATCGTCACGGTGCGCAAGTCGGACGGGGCCGCGCAGGGCGGCGCGCCGGCCCAGCCGGCCGGCGATGCCACGGAGGGCGCGGTCGCGAAGGTGCAGGACGCCCTCGACCGCGGCGCCATTCCGGAGGCGGCCGCGGCCTTCGACGCGATGCCCGAGGCCGCGCGCAAGGAGGCCGCCTCCTTCGGCGCGACGCTGAAGGCGCGGGCGGCGGCGGGCGAGGCCTCCCGCGCCCGGCTCGCGGCCGCGTTCGGTGCCCTGTCGGGTGCCGCGCGCTGAGCGCGGCGCCCGCCCGGGGCTCCCCGCTCCGTCCAACGACCGGCTTGCCGTCTCGGCGCGCATCGGTGCGGATCCCACAGCCGGAGCCCGCCGCGCGCGCCCACCACCCAGATCCAGGGGCGCCCGCCCCCGCCGCGTGACCGTCGCGGACCTGAGGAGTTGAAGAACCGATGTGGCGCGCACTCGCCTTCCTGGCCCTTCTGGCCCTCGCCGCCTACGGGGCGGTCTGGCTCGCCGACCATCCCGGCGTCGTGTCCGTGTCGTGGGGCGGCGTCGACGTGGCGACGAGCCTGAACGCGGCCCTCGTCGGCGTGCTGGTCCTGGCGGTGGTGCTCGGCTTCCTGTGGAGCCTCGCCCGCGGGGTCCTGCGCCTGCCGCGGCGGATGCGCGCGAGCAGCCACGAGCGGCGCCGCACCCGCGGCTTCGAGGCGCTGTCGCGCGGCATGGTGGCGGTGGGCTCCGGCGATCCGGCCGCGGCGCGGCGGCACGCGGGCGAGGCGGAGCGGCTCCTCGGCAGCGAGCCCCTGGCCCTGCTCCTCACCGCTCAGGCGGCGCAGATCTCGGGCGACCGGGCCGGGGCCGAGCGGGCCTTCCGGCGCATGACCGAGGCCTCCGAGACGCGGGTGCTCGGGCTGCGCGGCCTCTTCGTCGAGGCGCGCCGGCAGGGCGACGAGGCCACCGCGCGAGCCTACGCGGCCGAGGCGTCGCGCCTCGCCCCGGGCGTGTCCTGGGCCAACGAGGCGGTGATGGAGGCGCAATGCGCCGACCGGGACTGGGCGGGCGCCCTGGAGACGGTGTCGCGCCGCGCCGCCCTCGGCCTCGCCGACAAGGCGGCGTCGCGCCGCCAGCGGGCGGTGCTGCTGACGGCGAGCGCCCAGGAGCTGGAGGCGGGCGATCCGGAGCGGGCCCTGGCGCAGGCGCGCGAGGCGGTGCGTCTCGCGCCCGACCTCGTGCCGGCCGCGGTGGTGGCCGGGCGCCTGCTGTCGCGCCGGGCCGAGCTCAAGAAGGCGGCCCGGGTGATCGAGGCCGCCTGGAAGGCCGGCCCGCACCCGGACCTCGCCCGGGTCTATCTCGACCTGCGGCCCGGCGATTCGAGCCGCGACCGCCTCGCCCGCGCCGAGACCCTGGCCCGGCTCTCCTCCTGGCACCCCGAGGCGCGCTTCGCCATCGCGCGGGCGGCCCTGGAGGCGCGGGAATTCGGGCGCGCCCGCGACGTGCTGCAGCCCCTGCTCGCCGAGTCGCCGACGCAGCGCGCCTACCTGCTGATGGCGGAGATCGAGGAGACCGAGCACGGCCGCGGCAGCGGCCGGGCCCGCGAGTGGCTGTCCCGGGCGGCGCACGCGCCGCGCGACCCGGCCTGGTGCGCGGACGGGATCGTCTCGGACCGCTGGGCGCCGATCTCGCCGGTCAGCGGGCGGCTCGACGCCTTCGTGTGGCAGACCCCGCCGGAGCTTCTCGCCGGCCGGAGCCAGGACCTTCCGCTCCCGGACGAGGAGCCGGCCCCCGCTGCCGGCCCGCTGCCGGCGCCCGCCCCCGAGGCGACGGCGCCGAGGCCGGTGCGTGAGGAGGCGCCCCGTCCGGCCCCGGCCGCGGCGGCCCCGCCCGTGGCGGCACAGGCCGCGCCGACACCGGCCGGGAACGGGCTCGACACCTCGGCCCCGCCCTTCGCGGCCACCGCGACCCCGGTGGTGTTCCCGCCGCCCAAGCCCAAGGAGGACGACGCCCCGTTCCTCGAGCGGCCGCGGCGGGTCGTGTGATCCGGGATCCGGTTGATCCAGGCGGATCGCGGATCACGCGCCCGCGCGGCGCCTGAGCGAAGCCCAAATCCGCCATCCCGAAGGGATCAAGCGGATTTGGTACCTGGCGTGCCGGGGAGGGGCGGGGATCGGAGCGCCGTCCGGACCGGTGCCGGCCGACCCTCCCCTGTGTCCCCGCATCGCGTTCGGCGCAGGCTCCCTCGTCCGGGAGAAGGGGGGCGCGGCGCTGCCCCGCCCCCTCGACCCCGGCTCAATGCGTCCAGCGGGTCGCGAACCGGGCGAGGTCCGCCGCGTCCGCGAAGGAGACCACCTCCAGGTCGCGCGTCTCCTCCGGCCAGCCCGGGAACAGCGCGTAGGTCACGCTGCGCCGCCACAGCCGGGCGCTCGGCGCCTCGGTGGACGCCCAGACCTGCACCTCCTCGGCCAGCGCGTCGGGCGTGTCCGGCGCGATCAGCCCCGAATAGGGGCGCAGCACCACGAAGTACTCCCCGAGGTCCGGGTGCTGCTCCTTCACGATCTTGACGATGTCGATCATGCGGCGCCGCTCACCAGGCCTGCGGCTCGTTGATCTGCACCTGCGCCTGGGCCTGCGTGAAGTTCGGGATGTCGGCGAAGATCTCCTTGCCGTGGGCCGCCACCGCCTTCTGGAAATCCTCCAGGGAGCGGAAGCTGAGGAGCGCCATGATCTGGAAGGGCGGCGGGCTGCCGTCCGGCGTGGCGGCGCCCTTCACCACCTCGGCCTTCTCCAGACCCATCCCGGACCAGCGCTCGCGCACCAGCGGCATGTGGCGCGACAGGTAGTAGTCGAGGTCGAAGGAGGCGGGCGAAGCCCCGCCCGGATACATCACGCTCACCAGGATCATCGCTGCGCTCTCCTCCCGGCCTCGGGCGAGCCCCCGGGTCGCGCGCGCCCCGTCGGGGCGACCGGGCCCGTGCCACCGAAGCACCGATGCCCGGCCGGCGCAACCGGCCTCAATGCAGCTTGACCCGCGGCACCGTGTGCCGGGTCAGCGCGCGGGCCGCCGTGTCGAGGGAGACCTTCCAGGTCCCGTGCAGCGCCTTCTGATGCATCTTGTAGAGCGACTGGTACATCAGCCGCGCGAACAGGCCGGCGATGAAGACGTTGCGGCCGCGGATGAAGCCCATCAGGTTGCCGACCGTGGTGTACTCGCCGAGCGAGACGAGGGAGCCGAAATCGCGGTAGCGGAACGGGGCGAGGGGCCGTCCCGCCAGCCGGTTCGGCATCTGGCGCAGCAGGTGGCTCGCCTGCTGGTGGGCGGCCTGGGCGCGGGGCGGGATCGGCCGCTGGGTGGCCGGATCGATCAGGTAGGCGCAGTCGCCGAGGGCGAAGACGTTCTCGTCCCGGGTGGTCTGCAGGCTCGGCAGCACGACGAGCTGGTTGTTGCGGGTGGTCTCGAGCCCGCCGAGGTCGCGCAGCACCTCGGGCGCCCGCACGCCGGCGGCCCAGACCACGAGTTCCGACGCGATGAAGCTGCCGTCGGCGAGCTGCACGCCGTCCGCCCGCACCTCGGTGACCCGGGCGCCGGTGCGCACCTCGACGCCGATCCCGGCGAGCAGGGCCATCACGTCCCGCGACAGCCGCTCGGGCACGGCCGGGAGGATCCGGTCGGCCGCCTCGATCAGGGTGAGCTTCAGGTCCTTGTCCGGGTCGATGCGGTCGAGGCCGGTCGCGGCCACCTGGCGGGTGGTGCGGTGGAGTTCCGCCACGAGTTCGGTGCCGGTCGCGCCGGCCCCGATCACCGCCACGTGGAGCTGGCCCGCGCGCACCGGCGCGTCCTGGGCGTGGGCGCGGATCATCGCGTTGATGAGGCGGCGGTGGAAGCGCTGCGCCTGATCCGGCGTGTCGAGGGCGATGGCGTGCTCCTTCACCCCGGGCGTGCCGAAATCGTTGCTCGCGCTGCCGACCGCGATCACCAGCGTGTCGTAGGGGATGTCCCGCTCGGGCGTGACCTCGCGGCCCTCGGCGTCGTGGCTCGCCGCGAGCCGCACGACCCGGCGCTCGCGGTCGAGCCCGACCATCTCGCCGATCCGGTAGCGGAAATGGTGGGCATGGGCGTGGTGCAGGTAATCGACGGCGTGGTGGCCCACATCCATGCTGCCGGCCGCGACCTCGTGCAGGAGCGGCTTCCAGATATGGGTGCGCGAGCGGTCGACCAGCGTCACCTCCGCCTGCTTGCGCCGGCCGTACCTGTCGCCGAGCTTGGTCGCGAGCTGCAGCCCCGCCGCGCCGCCGCCCACGATGACGATCCTGTGCCGTTCCGCCTCGCCGCTCACCCTGGCCCTCCCCTCGGCGCCGCGCCCCGGGGAGGATCCCACGCCGGGGCGCCTTTCGCCATACCGGGGCCACCACCCCGCGCGGCGTCCGAAGGTGGGGAAGGGCGGCCGGGACGGGAAGGCGTACGAATGTCCTACGCGGCCGCGCCGGCCCGGAAGACGAGGCAGAGATTGTTCGCCGGCATGGCGACGCGCTCGGCGAGGGCGAGGCCCTGCCCCCGGGCGGCCCGCGCCACGGCGCCGAGGTCGCGCAGGCCCCAGGCGGGATTGCGCGCCCGCAGATCCGCGTCGAAGGCGAGGTTGCTCGGGGCGGTGGGCGTGTCCTCGACCATGAAGGGCCCGTAGAGCACGAGCGGCGCGCCCGGCGGCAGCAGGCGGCCGGCCCCCCGCATCAGCCCCTCGGTCGCGGGCCAGGGCGCGATGTGGATCATGTTGATGGCCAGGACCGCGTCGGCCCGCGCCAGCGGCCAGGTCTCCGCCGCGGCGTCGAGGGCGAGGGGCGGGCGCAGGTTGGGCAGCGCGGCCGCCCGGGCGTGGGCCGCGATGCTGCGCAGGGCCGCCGGCTCCCGGTCCGAGGGTTGGAAGGCGAGCCCCGGCAGCGCCCGCGCGAAGTGCGCGGCGTGCTCGCCCGAGCCGCTCGCGACTTCGAGGACGAGGCCCGTCTCCGGCAGGAGCCGCCGCAGCACCGCCAGGATCGGCTCCCGGTTGCGGGCGACGGCGGGGGCGATCAGGGCGTCCCCGGCGGAATCCCAGCCCAGCATCGCCTCACCCCCACAGGGCCGGATCGGGCGGGTGGACGAGGCTGCCCTCGAAGCGCAGCCCCGGCTCGCGGTCCCGGGCGAGGAGCAGGGGGCCGTCGAGGTCGACGAAGGTCGCGAAGCCCGCGAGCAGCATGGCGGGCGCCATGGCGAGCGAGGTGCCGACCATGCAGCCGACCATGATCGCGAGGCCCTGCTCCCGCGCGGCCCGGGCGAGGGCGAGGGCCGGCGTGAGCCCGCCCGCCTTGTCGAGCTTGATGTTGATCGCGTCGTAGCGGCCGGCGAGCCCGTCGAGCCCGGCGCCCGGGTGCAGGCTCTCGTCGGCGCAGAGCGGGATCGTGCGCGCGAGCCCGGCGAGCGCCTCGTCCTCGCCGGCGGGGAGCGGCTGCTCGATCAGCTCCACCCCCGCCGCCGCGCAGGCCGCCATGTTCTCGGCGAGGTTGCGCGGCCGCCATGCCTCGTTGGCATCGACGACGAGGCGGGAGGCGGGCGCCCCGCGGCGCACGGCGGCGATGCGGGCCGGGTCGCCCTCGCCGCCGAGCTTGACCTTGAGGAGGGGCCGCGCCGCGGCGGCGCGGGCCGCCGCCTCCATCTCCTCGGGTGCGCCGAGGCTGAGCGTGTAGGCGGTGGTGACCGGGCGCGGCGGCGCGAGCCCCGCGAGGGCGTGGGCCGGCCGCCCCGCCGCCTTGGCCTCGTAGTCCCAGAGGGCGCAGTCGAGGGCGTTGCGGGCCGCGCCCGCCGGCATCCGGGCGAGCAGGTCGGCCCGGGTCGCGCCCGCCGCCACCGCCTCGCCCTGCGCGGCGATCAGGTCGCGCACGCCCTCGACGCTCTCGCCGTAGCGGGGATAGGGCACCCCCTCGCCGCGGCCCGTACGGGTGCCGTCCGTTACGCTGGCCACCACCACCACGGCCTCGGTGCGGCTGCCGCGCGAGATGGTGAAGCGCCCGGCGATGGGCCAGGTCTCGACCGCGACCGCGAGGCGCCTCATGCGGGCAGACCCGCCGGGTAGAGCGCCGCGATCCGCGCCACGATCTCCTCGACGCCGAAGCGCACCGGGTCGCTCGCCGGGAGGTCGTGGGCGCGGGCGAGCGCGTCGAGCAGGGTGCGGGCCTCGGCCTCGCCGAGATCCTGCGTGTTGACCGCGATCCCGACCGGGCGGATCTCCGGATTGGTCAGGCGCCCGCAGCGCGAGGTGAGGTCGATCACCTCCTCGATCGAGGGCAGGGGATGCTGCACCCCGCGCATGCGCGTGCGGGTCGGCTCGTGGCAGATCACGAAGGCGTCGGGCTGCGCGCCGTGGAGGAGGCCGAGGCTCACCCCCGCGAAGGAGGGGTGGAACAGCGAGCCCTGGCCCTCGATCAGGTCCCAGTGCTCCGGCGCCGCCGCGGGCGAGATCCACTCGACCGCGCCCGAGATGAAATCGGCCACCACCGCGTCGATGGCGACCCCGCGGCCCGAGATGAAGACGCCGGTCTGGCCGGTGGCGCGGAAATCCGCGTCGAAGCCGCGGGCGCGCATGCCCCGCTCCAGCGCGAGGGCGGTGTATTTCTTGCCGACCGAGCAATCGGTGCCGACGGTGAGCAGCCGGCGGCCCGGGCGCTTCACCCCCTTGCCGGTGTCGAAGCGCTGGTCGGAATGGCGCACGTCGTGGAGCTGGCGCCCGCCCCGCGCCGCCGCCTCGGCGATGGCCGGGACCGAGCCGAGCCGGGTGTGCAGGCCGCTCGCCACGTCGAGCCCCGCATCCAGGGCCGCGACGATCGACGCGATCCAGTGCTCGGGCAGCACCCCGCCGGCGTTGACGACGCCGACGATCAGGGTGCGCGCGCCCCGCGCGACCGCCTCCTCGATGCCGAGATCCGGGATGCCGAGATCGGCCGCGCAGCCCGGCAGCCGCAGCTGCCCGGTGCACCATTCGGGGCGCCAATCCACGATGCCGTAGGCGGTCTTGGCGGCGAGGCGGTCGGGGACGTCGCCGAGGAACATCAGGTAGGGGGTCGCGATCTGCATGCGGTCTGGTCCGGCGCGGGGTCGGTCAGGGCGGACAAGGGGCGTGCCGCGGGGCGGCGCGCCCGTTCTCGCCCGCGGCTGCGCATTCCGCAACCGGCCCCCGGCCCGGCGCGCGGCCGTCATCCCGTCCTTCGCGCGGGCGCGGCCCTTGACGCCGCGGCCCGCGATGACGGACGTAGGGCTCGCCCAAAAGGAGAATCTGGATGGCCCCCAAACGCCTGCTGATCCTGCTCGTGGCCGGCTTCGCCGCGCTGCCGGCCTCCGCCGAGGAGCTCTCCGGAACCCTGAAGAAGATCAAGGAGACCGGCGCGATCACCTTGGGCTACCGCGACTCCTCGGTGCCGTTCTCCTATCTCGACGGCAACCAGAAGCCGGTCGGCTACGCCATGGACATCTGCTACAAGGTGGTGGACGCGGTCAAGGCCAAGCTCGGCCTGCCGAATCTGGAGGTCAAGCTCAATCCGGTGACCTCGGCGACCCGCATTCCCCTGATCGCTAACGGCACGGTCGACCTGGAATGCGGCTCGACCACCAACAACGTCGATCGCCAGAAGCAGGTCTCCTTCACCAACACGCATTTCCTGACCGCCAGCCGCTTCGTCGCCAAGAAGAGCAGCAACGTCAGCAAGTTCGATGACCTGAAGGGCAAGACCGTCGTGTCGACCTCCGGCACGACCAACATCCGGCAGATCAACGAGTACAACGCCGCCAACAAGCTCGGGATCACGATCCTGCCGGCCAAGGACCACGCCGAGGCGTTCCTGATGGTCGAGACGGGGCGCGCGGTGGCCTTCGTGATGGACGACGTGCTCCTGGCCTCGCTGGCGGCGAGTTCGAAGGAGCCGGACGCCTACCTGATCTCCACCGACGCGATCTCCAAGCCCGAGCCCTACGGCATCATGCTGCGCAAGGACGACGCGCCGTTCAAGAAGGTGGTGGATGACGCGACGGCGGCCTTCTATCAGAGCCCGGAGGGCCCGGCGACCTACGACAAGTGGTTCACCAAGCCGATCCCGCCGCGCAACATCAACCTGAACCTGCCGATGGATGCGGCCCTGAAGAAGGCCTTCGCCAAGCCGAGCGACAGCCCCGACCCGGCGATGTACTGACCGGCCGCCCTTCGCAGCGGCCCGTGATCGCCCCTTCCCGCAGGGGGTGTCGCGAGCCCGGGGCGCGGCCGCCGCCGCGCCCCGGCATTCCGGTGGATGGTGCGAGAATCGGTCACGCATGGCCGCGCCATGACGTATCATTGCGCCCGCGCACGGCGCCCGTGACGACAGCCGCGTCGGTGGACTGGGCATGAACTACAATTGGAACTGGAGCATCTTCTTCGAGCCCTCGCCCGAGGGCACGGGGACCTACGCCGACATGCTCCTGTCGGGCCTCCTGTGGACCATCGTGACGGCCCTCTGCGCCTGGGTCATCGCCTTCGCGGTCGGGTCCGTGATCGGCGTCATGCGCACGCTGCCGAACCGGTTCGCCCAGGCCTTCGGGAACGGCTACGTCGAGCTCTTCCGCAACATCCCGCTGCTGGTGCAGATGTTCCTCTGGTTCTTCGTGCTGCCGGAGATGCTGCCGCAGAGCTGGGGCACGTGGCTGAAGCAGCTGCCCGACGCGCCCTTCTACACGGCGGTGGTGTGCCTGGGCTTCTTCACGGCCTCGCGCGTCGCCGAGCAGGTGAGGGCGGGCATCCAGGCCCTGCCGCGGGGCCAGCGCATGGCCGGCACGGCGCTGGGGCTCACCACCTCCCAGACCTACCGGTACGTGCTGCTGCCCAACGCCTACCGCATCATCCTGCCCCCGCTCACCTCCGAGTTCCTCAACAACCTCAAGAACACGTCGGTCGCGCTGACCATAGGGCTCCTCGAACTCACCGCCCGCGCCCGCTCGATGCAGGAATTCTCGTTCCAGGTCTTCGAGGCCTTCACGGCCGCCACCATCCTGTACATCATCATCAATCTCCTGGTGGTGACGGCGGCCGGGTACCTGGAGCGCAAGGTCGCGATACCCGGCGCCCGCTGAGGCCGCCGCTCCCTCTCCGCCGCGGGTGAGAGTCCATGCTGTCGAACTTCGATTTCAGCGTCATCGTCAGCGCGCTGCCCTACCTCTTCCTCACCGGGATGACCTTCACGCTGACGCTGACCGCGCTGGCGGCGGTGAGCGGCACCATCCTCGGCACGCTCATCGCCATGATGCGGCTCTCGGGCCTGCCGGTGCTGCCGCTGGTGGCCAAGGGCTACGTCAACTTCATGCGCTCGCTGCCGCTGGTGCTGGTGATCTTCTGGTTCTACTTCCTGGTGCCGTATCTCGGGCAGTGGCTGATCGGGGCCGAGCGGCCGATCCAGGTCGGCGCCTTCACCTCCTCGCTCGTCACCTTCACGCTGTTCGAGGCGGCCTACTTCTCCGAGATCATGCGGGCGGGCATCCAGTCGATCCCCAAGGGTCAGGCCGCCGCCGCCTCGGCGCTCGGTCTGACCTACTGGCAGAGCATGGGGTCGGTCATCCTGCCCCAGGCCTTCCGCAACATGCTGCCGGTCCTGCTGACCCAGACCATCGTGCTGTTCCAGGACACCTCGCTCGTCTACGTGCTGTCGATCACCGACTTCCTCGGCGCCGCCTCGAAGGTGGCGCAGCGCGACGGGCGCCTCGTCGAGATGTACCTCTTCGCCGCTTTGGTCTACTTCGCGATCTGCTTCCTCGCCTCGATCCTGGTGCGCCGCCTGCAGCGCCGCATCGCCATCATCCGCTGACTTCCAGAGAGGCTCCCATGTCCTCCGCGCCCCTCGTCGAGACGCCGCCCGCCGCCGCCGGTTCCGGCCCGATGATCGTGATCGATCAGGTCAGCAAGTGGTACGGCGACTTCCAGGTGCTGACGAATTGCACCACCTCGATCCGGAAGGGCGAGGTGGTGGTGGTCTGCGGCCCCTCGGGCTCCGGCAAGTCCACCCTGATCAAGTGCGTGAACGCCCTCGAACCGTTCCAGAAGGGGCAGATCACGGTCGACGGGACGCGGATCGCCGACAAGAAGACCAACCTGCCGAAGCTGCGCTCGCGCGTCGGCATGGTGTTCCAGCATTTCGAGCTGTTCCCGCACCTCTCGATCACCGACAACCTGACGCTCGCCCAGCGCAAGGTGCTGGGCCGCAGCCGCGCCGAGGCGGAGGCGAAGGGCCTCGCGCTGCTGGAGCGGGTCGGGCTGAAGGCGCACGCGCACAAGTTCCCGGGCCAGCTCTCGGGCGGGCAGCAGCAGCGCGTGGCGATCGCCCGGGCGCTCGCCATGAACCCGATCGTGATGCTGTTCGACGAGCCCACCTCCGCCCTCGACCCCGAGATGGTCGGCGAGGTGCTGGACGTGATGGTGGAGCTCGCCCGCGAGGGCATGACCATGATGGTCGTCACCCACGAGATGGGCTTCGCCCGCAAGGTGGCGAACCGGGTGATCTTCATGGACCGCGGCGAGATCGTCGAGGACGCGCAGAAGGAGGAGTTCTTCGGATCGCCCCGCAGCGAGCGCGCCCAGACCTTCCTGTCCAAGATCCTGTCCCACTGAAGATCCCTTCGACGGGCCCGGCGGCGGCAACGGGCGCCGCCGCGCCGCGGGCTTCGCCCGCCCCTCCGTCCCGCTCCTAGGGGAGCGATCCGGATCGCCCGCGGACGCGGTCCCGCTCAGGCGTGTTGTCCCTGAGGAAGGCGGCCGCAGGGACCGCTCCGAGCGGGTATCCGCGACATGTCCGGGAAGCATCGGTCCCGCGAATCCCTCGGCGCTGGACGCGTCGCGCGATCAGGCGGGCGCGTTGCTTGGCGGCCGCCCGCGAACCACCTCCCCTGGCGCGCGACGCCGCGCGGGCCCTCACGACGTCTTACCTTACTTTAGGTCGTTATCGCGGTGTTGCGTACAGGACACGGTTGGGCCCGGCCACGCGGAAACTGCCTAAATGGTATGCAGGTGCCCAGAAATTGCCTTTGCGCCAACCGGCCCGCGCTGCCAGCTTAGCCGTAGTCAGACCGACATTTGGACTTGAGAATCGTGGCGATCCGCTTCACCTCCCTCAGCATGGCCGCCTTAGCCGTCTTGTCCGGCTACGCTCAGGCGGCGGACCTGCCCCCCAAGGTCGCGCCGGCCCCGGCGGCGCCCGCGGCCTGCAAGGCCACGCTCTCGTTCCCGGTCTATAACGGACCGATCAAGCAGAACCCGGACCCGACCTGCTTCACGATCGGCGGCTTCGGCGACATCTATGTCGGCGGCGCGCTCACGGGCTACGCCTACACGCAGACGAACCAGTTCGCGCCGGGCCTGGCCCTGCCGCTCGGCATCTTCCCGGACCGGGACCGGGCCGCGCGGGTGGACTTCTCCAACCTGATGGGCTTCGTCCAGAAGGCGGATGGCCCGTTCCAGTTCTACATCGCGGCCGGCGCCTACGCGGTGCCCACCCTCGGGGCGCAGAATTACAGCGCCATCAACCAGACCGACCTGCTGTTCGGGCCGCTGCCGGTCGCCTTCGGCAAGTGGCAGATCAACGACGCGTGGTCGATCCAGGGCGGCCGCATGCCGACGCTGATCGGCAGCGAGGCGCCCTTCACCTTCCAGAACCTGAACATCTCGCGCGGCCTGCTGTTCTTCCAGGAGAACATCATCAACCACGGTGTCCAGGTGAACTGGTCGGAGGGCCCGTGGTCGGTGTCGGTGGCGGGCACGGACGGGTTCTACTCGGGTGAGATCAGCTGGTTCACCGGCTCGGTGGCCTACAAGCTGAACGACGCCAACACGATCGGCGTGAACGGCGGCTTCAACGTCGACCGGACCAATGCCGGGATCAAGAGCTTCCGCTACCAGTTCGCGACGCCCTTGTTCCAGCAGAACAGCGGCATCTTCAACATCAACTACACCTATTCGGACGGGCCGTGGATCATCACGCCCTACTTCCAGTTCACGAATGTCGAGCGTGATCCGCGCATCGGGATCGTGGAGAGCGCCTCGACCTATGGCGGCGCGATCCTGGCGAGCTACGCCTTCAACGACAATTTCGCCCTGGCCGGCCGCGTCGAGTACGAGACGCAGACGGGCAACCGCTTCACGGGGCTTACCAGCCTGCTCTACGGGCCGGGCAGCTCCGCCCTCTCGGTCACGGTCACCCCGACCTTCACCTTCGGCCGCTACTTCCTGCGCGGCGAGTATGCGCACGTTCAGCTCTACGACATCACGGCGGGCCTCGGCTTCGGCAAGGCCGGCAACAAGACCTCGCAGGACCGCTACCTGATCGAGACCGGCTTCACCTTCTGATCCGGGATCCGGTCGATCCGAGCGGGTCCCGATCATACGCTGTCCGGACGATCACGTTCGGACAGCGTATCACGAGCCCGCGCGGCGCTTGAGCGACGCCCAGATCCGCCATCCCGAAGGGATCTCGCGGATGGGGATGAGCCCGGGAGTCGCCGGCCCGCCCGGCATCGCACCCGTCACCCCGTCCGGGATCGCGCCCGGGCGGGGTTTCGCGTTCGGCGGCGGCGGATCTGCGCGGGACCACGCCCTTTCCGGCGCGCGGCCGCGCCGAGGGCGGAGAGGGTGCGGGAGGCGCGATCCCCGTCCTCCCGCCCGCGGCGCGCCGGCGCCGCGCGGTTCCGCGGGCTCGGGGGCGGGAGGCGCTGCGGACCCGAGACGCCGGGCGCTCCGGCTGCTAAGCCCCAGGCGTGACCCTAGAGCAGCTTCGCATCTTCGTCGCGGTGGCCGAGCGCCAGCACGTGACCCGCGCCGCCGAGGCGCTGAACCTCTCGCAATCGGCGGTCAGCGCGGCGGTGGCCGCGCTGGAGGAGCGGCACGCCACCAAGCTCTTCCACCGCGTCGGGCGCGGCGTCGCGTTGACCGAGGCCGGCCGCCTCTTCCTGGGCGAGGCGCGGGCCGTGCTGGCGCGCGCGGCCACGGCCGAGGCCGTGCTCGCGGACCTCTCGGGCCTGCGGCGCGGCACCCTGCGCGTGCAGGCCAGCCAGACCATCGCGAGCCACTGGCTCCCCCGCCACCTCGTCGCCTTCCGCCGGCTCTTCCCCGAGATCGTCGTCACCCTCGCGATCGGCAACACGGCCGAGGTCGCGGCCGCGGTGCAGGCCGGGACCGCCGAACTCGGCTTCGTGGAAGGGAGGATCGACGATCCGATGCTCGCGAGCGAGGACGTCGCCGACGACAGGCTCGTCCTGATCACCGCGCCGGACCATCGCCTCGCCGCCCGCGCGACGGTGCGCCCGCAGGATCTGGCCGAGGCCGCGTGGGTGATGCGCGAGGCGGGTTCCGGCACGCGCTCGGTCCTGGAAGCCGCCCTGACCGGCGCCGGGATCGCGCCCTCCGGGCTGCGGGTCGTGCTGGAACTGCCCTCGAACGAGGCCGTGCGGGCGGCGGTCGAGGCGGGGGCGGGGGCGAGCGTGCTCTCCCACAGCGTCGTCGCGCCGGCCCTGCGGGCGGGCAGCCTGGCGGCGCCGCCCTTCCCCCTGCCGAGCCGGGCCTTCCGTGTCCTGCGGCACCGGGAGCGCTATCGCAGCCGCGCCGCCGACGCGCTCCTCGCCCTGATCGCCGGGCCGCCGGGCTAGAGCATTTTCCGATGAAGTGGATGCCGGTTCGTCGCAGAAAACGCGGCAAGATCAAAGATCGAGAGCGGCACCCGATTGCAACGTGATCGAGTGCCGCTCTCGGCGTCGGGGCGGGGCCGCTCAGGCGATGCCGAGCAGGCGGATCAGGCCGAGGCCGACGAGGCCCAGCCCCAGGAGCGAGAGCGTGACGGCCAGGGTGACGCGCGGACCGGCCTTGGCCACGACCCGCACGTCCACGCCGAGGCCGAGCGCGGCCATGGAGACGACCGTCAGGATCGTCGCGCCGTCGGCGATCGGCCCCAGCGCCGCCCGCGGCACGAGGCCCAGCGAGCGCAGGGCCGCCATGGCAAGGAAGGCGAGGATGAACCAGGGCACGAGGTGGTGGAGCGCCACCCGCGCCCGCGCCGGTCGATCGCCCGCCGCACCGCGCGGCGCGGCCTCGTCGGTCTCCTCGGGCAGGCGGCGCGCGGCGAGGGACAGTCCGAGCACCACCGGGCCGAGCATGAGCACGCGCACGAGCTTGACGAGCGTCCCGACCTGCGCGCTGAGCGCGGCCACCGGCGCGGTGGCGGCGAGCACCTGCGGCACCGCGTAGACCGTGAGCCCCGCCAGCACTCCGTACTGCGTGGCGGACAGGTGCAGGAGCGGCACCAGGAGGGGCAGGCCGAGCACCACCAGCACGCCGAGCACGGCGGTGAAGGCGATCGAGGCCGCCACCTCCTCCCCGTCCGCCCCGATCACCGGGGCGACGGCGGCGATGGCGGAGTTGCCGCAGATCGCGTTGCCGCAGGCCACCAGCACCGCCATACGCCGGGGCAGGCCGAGCGCGCGGCCGAGGCCGTAGCCGAGCGCGATGGCGGCGGCCACGACGGCCGCGATGCCGACGAGCAGGCCGGGACCGGCCGCCAGGATCGCGTCGGCGCTGAGCGAGGCGCCGAGCAGCACCACCGCGATCTCGAGCAGCGTCTTGGCCGAGAAGGCGATGCCGGGCCGCCAGCGCGCGGGCGGCGCCCAGGCCGTGCGCAGGGCGGTGCCGATCAGGATGGCCAGCACCAGGGCTTCGAGCCACGCGCGTCCGAACAGGCGCGCCTCGACCCGCTCCAGCCCGACGGAGGCGGCGGCGACGGCGAGGCACAGGGCGAGGCCGGGCATCACCCGGCGCAGCGCGCCGAGGCCACGGCCGGTGCGGGTCAGGGCTGCGCCGCGGGTCGCGGCGTCGGTGGCGATCTCGATGCTGGGCATGGGCGGATCTCGCGTGGCCCGCGCATGATCCCCACCGCCGATAAATCGGTCCAACGCATTGATCAGGTCGTTTCAATCGATCGGATCGATCGTTGTCCGGCCCGGGCGCGGGCCGCCCCCGTCCGGGAGGCCCGCCCGAAACGGCGAAGCCCCCCGTCCGAGGGACGGGGGGCTCCCCAGCACCGTCGAGGAGAGGAAGGGAAGGGGGGACCCCTACTCCCGCTCGCCGGTGAAGTTCAGAAGCAGCTGGAACAGGTTGATGAAGTTCAGGTAGAGCGACAGCGCCCCGAACACCGCGAGCTTGCCGCTGGTCTCCTGGTCCCAGTGCTCCGCGTACTGCTCCTTGATCGACTGGGTGTCGTAGGCCGTCAGGCCGACGAAGATCACGACGCCGATCAGCGAGATGGCGAAGTGCAGCGCGCTCGACGCCAGGAAGATGTTGACGAGGCTCGCGATGACGACGCCGATCAGGCCCATCATCAGGAAGGAGCCCATCCGCGAGAGGTCGCGCTTCGTGGTGTAGCCGTACAGGCTCGTCGCGCCGAACATCGCCGCCGTGATGAAGAAGGTGCGCGCGATGCTCGTCCCGGTGAAGACCAGGAAGACCGAGGCCAGCGACAGCCCCATCACCGCGCAGAAGCTCCAGAACAGGGTCTGGGCGGTGGCGGCCGAGATCTGCTCGATGCGGAACGACAGGAACAGGATGAAGGCGAGCGGCGCCAGCATCACCACGTATTTCAGCGGCGTGCCGAACAGGGGCTGGGCGATGGACGGCGTCGCCGACACCGCGAAGGCGACGAGGCCGGTCAGGGCGAGGCCGAGCCCCATCCGGTTGTAGACCCGCAGCATGTGCTGCCGCAGGCCCTCGTCGAAGAGGGCGGCGGAGGGCGCCGCCGTGCTCTGCCAAGCGTAAGGCGTGTTCATCGGTCGGTGATCCTCGTGGAGACGCCGCCGGTCGGCGGGGGAGACCGGCGGAAGGGGGGTGTCAGGGCCGCGGCGCGCCGAGCGTCTCGGCGGCGCGGCCGAGCGCCGGCTCGTCGCCGCCGCTCAGCGCGTAGGCGGTGTGGCCGGCCTTCCAATAGACCGTCACCGCGTCGCTGCCGCGCGTCACCTCGGGGGCGAGCGCCGCCTCGTCCGCGGTCTGGGTCGCGAAGAGCGCCACGGGACCGAGCGAAGCCGCGTCGATCGCCACCTCCACGCCCGCGCCGGAGCGGGTCGGGACGATCTGCAGGTCGCGCACCCGCCAGTCGCGCGGCAGGTCCGGCAGGCGGATCCCGGTGGCGGCCTCGACGCCGGCCCGGTCGTAGGCCGGGCTCGGCCGCAGGGAGGCGACGCGGGCGCGCAGCTGCGAGGCCTGCCGGGCCTGGATCGCGTCCTCCACGAAGGGCGGCGAGTGGGTCGAGGCGATGGTGCCCGGCACCCCGAACCCGCCCGTCTCGGCATGCATCAGCCACCCGGCGCCGACCAGGAAGGCGACGACCGCGGCGCGCTGGAAGCGCTGGCCGATCCGCCGCCAGGTCAGCGCCCGGTCGAGGCGGCGGGCCGCCACGGCGATGCGCTCGGGCATCGGACCGGGATGCAGGCGGGGATGGGACGGCGCGAAGGCGGCGCAGAGCGCGTCGCGGGTGCGCAGGTCCGCCATCACCCGGGCGGCGATCTCCGGATGGGCCGCGAGGTGGCCCTCGACCTCGATCCGCCGCGGGAGATCGAGCTGGCCGTCGATATAGGCGTTCAGGTCGCTCTCGGTGATCGGGTCCATCATCGGTCGTACTCCACGGACGGGCGGCCGCCCTGAACCACGCGCAGGCGCGGGCTGACCTCCGGCGGCGGGGGCGCGGCGGGGGGCGCCAGCCGGTTCTCCCCGCTCTCGAAACTGCGCAGGGCCGCGCGGCCGCGCCCGAGCCGCGACATCAGCGTACCGATCGGGATGCCGAGCACGTCGGCGGCCTCCTGGTAGGCCATGCCCTCGATCGTCACCAGGTGGAGCGCCGCCCGCTGCTCCTCGGGCAGCCGCGCGAAGGCCTCGCGGATCTGGGCGAGGCGCACGTGGCTGTCCTGACCGGCGGGCACCGCCGCGTCGGCGATGTGCTCGAGGGTCTCGGCGTAGCGCGCCTCCACTTGGCGGCGGCGCTGCCCGTCGATGAAGGCGTTGTGCAGCACCGTCATCAGCCAGGTGCGCAGGTTGGTCCCGCTCTTGAGCGAGCTCTGATGTTCCAGGGCGCGCACGAGGGCGTCGTGCACGAGATCGTCCGCCTGGGCCGGGTCGCGGGTGAGCGCGCGGGCGTAGCGCCGCAGCGGCACGATCAGGTCGACGACGTCGAGGCGCTTGCGTGAGGTCATGGTCCGGATCTGAGGGGGCCTACATGAGATGAACGCGCCGGGGCCGGCCCGTAATCCCGGTCTCCTCAGTGACCCTCCGCGAGCGTGCCGCGCTGGCGCGGATCCGCCGCCCCGGCCCAGCCGCCGGGCACTGCCATCACCGAACTCGCCGAGCCGGAGGTCGAGCCGACCACGACCCGGTGGCCCTTCGCCCGCAAAAGCGCCAGCGTGTCGGGAGACAGCCCGGTCTCGACCAGAAGCGCGTCCGGCCGCCACTGGTGATGCACGCGCGGCGCCGCGACCGCCTCGGCGAGGTTGAGCCCGAAATCCACCACGCCGGTGACCACCTGCAGCACCGTGGAGATGATGCGGCTGCCGCCGGGGCTGCCGGTCACCAGGAGGAGCCGGCCGTCGCGCAGGACGAAGGCCGGCGTCATGCTGGAGAGCGGCCGCGCGCCGGGCGCGACCGCGTTGGCCTCTCCGCCGACGAGGCCGTAGGCGTTCTGCGCCCCGGGCTTGGCGGAGAAATCGTCCATCTCGTTGTTGAGGAGCACCCCCGTCCCTGCCGCGACGAGGCCGAGCCCGTAGGAGAAGTTGAGCGTAAAGGTGTTCGCGACCGCGTTGCCCTCGGAATCGACTACGGAGAAGTGGGTGGTCTGGTCGGGCTCCTCGGGCAGGGGATTGCCGGCCCGCACCTCCCCGGCCGGCCGGGCCCGGTCCGGGTCGATCAGCGCCCGCAGCCGCGCCGCGTAGGATTTGGCGGTCAGGCCGGCCACCGGCACGCGGACGCGGTCGGGATCGCCCAGATAGGCGGCGCGGTCCGCGTAGGCCTGCTTCATCGCCTCGGCGAGGAGGTGGATCGCCTCGGCGCTGCCCGCCCCCTTCGCGGCGAGGTCGTAGCCTTCGAGGATGTTGAGGATCTCCACGAGGTGCACGCCGCCGGAGCTCGGGGGCGGCATCGCCACCACCTCGTGGCCCCGATAGGCGCCGCGCACCGGGGCGCGCAGGGCCACCCGGTAGGAGGCGAGATCCTCCGGCGTCATCGCGCCGCCCGCCCCCCGCACGGCGGCCACGATCCTCTCCGCGACCTCGCCGCGGTAGAAGGCGTCCGGGCCTCCCTCGGCGATCCGGCGCAGGGTCGCGGCGAGGTCCGGCTGGACCAGCCGCTCGCCCCAGCCGTAGGGCCGATCCCCGCGGAAGAACACCGCCCGGCTCGACTCGTATCGCCCGAGGATGCCGGCCGCCCGCGGCAGCGAGGCGGCGAGATCGTCCTCGACCGTGATTCCCTCGCGGGCGAGCGCCTCGGCCGGGGCGATCAGCTCGGCGAGGGTGAAGCGCCCGGAGCCGTAGCGGGCCAGCGCCTCGGCGAGGCCGCGCACCGTGCCCGGCACGCCCACCGCCTTGCCGGAGGCGGTCGACAGGGCGGGGTCCGGCTCGCCGTCCGGACCCAGGAAGAGGTCCCGTGTCGCGGCGGCCGGCGCCGTCTCCCGGTAATCGATCGCGACGGTCTCGCTTCTCTTGGCGAGGTGCACCAGCATGAAGCCGCCGCCGCCGAGATTCCCCGCCCGGGGCAGGGTCACGGCCAGGGCGAAGCCCACCGCCACGGCCGCGTCGACCGCGTTGCCGCCCGCCCGCAGGATCGCGACGCCGACCCGCGTCGCCCGCGCCTCCTGCGAGGCCACCATGCCGTGCGGGGCGAAGGCCGGGAGCAGCCGCGCCTCGTCCGACTGGATGGCGCCCGCCCCCGGCATGCCGGGCGGCGCGCCCTGCGCCGATGCGGGCGCCGCGAGCGCCAGGCAGGCAAAGACCGCGAGGGCGGGGATCGCGAGGGTGCGGCGGTTCGGCATGCTGGTCTCCCGTCCGGAAGGTAGCCCGGCGCGCGGCCGCCTCAAGCGCCCTCGCCCGCGCCGCCGCCCTTGCCTGCGCGTCGCTCCCGGTTCAATCGGGCGAGGCCTGCCGCCCGGAGCGAGCCGATGACCTTCCTGCCCGACGCGCCGACCTTCGCCGCCTACCTGCTCGCCTGCCTCGTCCTCTTCGTGACGCCGGGGCCGGACATGAGCCTGATGCTCGCCCGCACGATCGGGGCCGGGCGGCGGGCCGGCCTCGCCACGGTGCTGGGCACCAGCACCGGCACGCTCGGGCACACCCTGGCGGCGGCTCTCGGCCTCTCGGCCCTGCTCGCGGCCTCGGCGACGGCCTTCCTGGTGCTCAAGCTCGTGGGCGCCCTCTACCTAGCCTGGTTCGCCCTCGATGCCCTGCGCCGCGGCTCGGCCCTGACGGTGCGGGCCGAGCGGGTCGGGGGCGGCTTCCGGCGCGCCTTCTGGACCGGGGTCGGGGTGAACCTCACGAACCCGAAGGTCGTCCTGTTCTTCATCACCTTCCTGCCGCAATTCGTGCGCGCCGACGCGGTCAACCTGGCCGGCCAGCTCGCCTTCCTGGGCGCCGCCTTCGTGGCCGTCACGCTGCCGCTCGGGATCCTCCTCGTCCTCGGGGCGGAACGGATCACCGGCGCGCTCCAGGCCCGGCCGCGGATGCTGCGCGCCATCGACTGGCTCTTCGCCGGGCTGTTCGGGGCCTTCGCGGCGCGGATCCTGGCGACGGCGCGCTGATCAGCGCCGCGGCGCGGCCGCGCCGCCTGCCCGGCGGCCGGCGAGGAGCCAGTAGACGAGCCCGGCGCCCGCCCCGGCCAGGAACAGCAGGGCGGTGACGCGCCCCTCGGCGAGGCCCGCCGGACCGCCCGCGCCGCCGCGCACGCCCCGCATCAGCCAGGGCAGGAGGGCGGTGAGGAAGCCGGTCGCGCCCGCGTACCAAGTCAGCGCGCGCCAGCCCAGCACCTCGCCCATCACGGCGTTGAGGATGGGCGGCACCGCCACCAGGAGCAGGACGGCCCGGCCCGCATCCAGCACCGCCTCGACCATGCCGGGATCCGGCGGGTAGCCGGCGGCGAGTTCGGCCAGCACCGATTCGATCGCGGCGAGGCCGAGCTGCCCCACGACGTCGCGCAGAACCGGATCGACCAGCGCGCCGAGGCCGAGGAGCAAAGCCCCGACCGGCAGCGCCAGCAGCAGCGCGAAGCCCACGGCGACGAGGCGGCCGATCAGCTGCATCGGTCGGCCGCTCAGTCGTCGTCCACGGCCCCGTAGACGCCCTCCGCCCCGATGCCGTCCTCCAGCATCAGCCGGGCGCGGGCGCGCAGCTTCTCGGTCTCGCTCTTGAGCTGGCCGCAGGCCGCCAGGATGTCCCGGCCCCGCGGCGTGCGCACCGGGGAGGCGTAGCCGGCGTTGAAGACGATCTCGGAGAAGCGCTCGATCCGCTCCCAGTCCGAGCACTCGTACCTGGAGCCGGGCCAGGGATTGAACGGGATCAGGTTGATCTTGGCCGGGATGCCCTTGAGCAGCCGCACCAATTCGCGCGCCTCGGAATCCGAATCGTTCACGCCCTTCAGCATCACGTACTCGAAGGTGATGCGGCGGGCATTCGACACGCCCGGATAGTTCCGGCAGGCCTCGAGCAGGGTCCGGATCGGGTACTTGCGGTTGAGCGGGACCAGCTCGTCGCGCAGGTCGTCGCGCACCGCGTGGAGCGAGATCGCCAGCATCGCGTTCGCGTCGATGCCGAGCCGCTCGAATTGCGGAACCACGCCCGAGGTCGAGACCGTGATGCGGCGGCGCGACAGGCCGAGGCCCTCGTTGTCGCTCATCACCCCGACCGCGTCGACCACGTTGTCGACGTTGTAGAGCGGCTCGCCCATGCCCATGAACACGATGTTCGACACGAAGCGCGAGCCGTCCACCGGCACGAAGGTGCCCTTGGGCGGCACCTGGCCGGGCCAGTCGCCGAGCCGGTCGCGGGCGACGACGAGCTGGGCGGTGATCTCCTGGGCCGAGAGATTGCGCACGAGGCGCTGCGTGCCGGTGTGACAGAAAGAGCAGGTGAGCGTGCAGCCGACCTGGCTCGACACGCAGAGCGTGCCGCGGTCGTTGGCCGGGATGTAGACGCACTCGATCTCGGCGCCGCGATTGTGGTCGTGGCGGCCGGTCGGCGGCATGCGCAGCAGCCACTTGCGGGTGCCGTCGCGGGAGACCTGCTCGCTCACCACCTCGGGCCGGTCGAGGGTGTAGGCCTCCTCCAGCTGCGCCTTCAGCCCCTTGCCGACATTGGTCATGGCCTCGAAGGAGGCCGCCCCGCGCACGTTGATCCAGTGCCAGAGCTGGCCGGTGCGCATGCGCTGCTCGCGCTCGGGCACGCCGATGGCGGCGAGGCGCTCGCGCAGGGCGCCGCGGGTGAGGCCGACCAGGGAGGGCCGGCCGGTCGCGACCATCGCCTCGGGGCGCACCTCGGGCGTCTTCTCGATGAAGGGATCGGAACCGGCGCGGCGCTCGGGCCGCGCGGTGTCGAGGGACGCCGTCGCCATCAGGAACCTTCGGGAGTATGGTGACCCCCGATATAGGCGGTTGCGGGCCGAAACGCGAATACGCGCCGGGCAGGCCCTACTTGCACTCCTCGCGGGTGCGCTTGATGGCGTCGCCGAAGCCTTCGAGGTTGTACTCGTCGGTCGAGGCGTTGCCGCGCTGCGACACCGCCTTCACGACGACCTTCTTGCCGCGCCCCATCTCGGTGACGACGCGGCCCTCCTCGGCCGGGTTCTGCAGCCAGGCATTGGTGCCCTTCACCACGAGCGCGTAGCGGGCCGAGCCGATCGCCAGCGACGGGTCGTTGGCGGCCGAGGGGGCTGGGACGGCGGCGTTCGCCGCCGCGGTGTCGGCCCCGGCTCCGGTCTGGTTGCTGCCGGGCTTCGGGGCGAAGCCCATCATGATGGCGACCTCATTGGCCACCCGCTCGCCCCTGCGCACGGTCACGAACAGGAAGGCGTCGTCGCGCTTGAGGCTCTTGGGCAGCCGCGCCTGCGGCTTGCTGATCGCGTAGCAGATGCGGCCCTTGCCCTCGCCCGCGGCGAAGACGTTCCAGGCCCCGAAGCTGCCGACCGGGCTCGCCTGCAGGCTCGCGGGCGCGGCGGATTCGGGCTTCTCGGCCTTGGGCCTCGGCTTCGCCAGCGCGGGCGCCGCGGACAGGAGGGAGAGGGCGAGGACGGGGAGGAGGGCACGACTCATGCGGCTATCCTAGAGCATGGCCGGGCGGGGCGAAACCGGCGCTGGAAAACCGACGCGGAATCAACGGGATCATGCACAGCCTGGGCGGCCGGCCCGGCCGGGCGGGCGAAATGCTGCGCTGCAGGAATGACCGCGCCCGGCGCTTGCGGCATGGTCGCGGCCCGTTCCCCGCGATGGACCCCGCATGACAGACCTGCCCGAGACCATCCCGGTGCGCGAGGCGCACCGCTTCCCGACCGAGGCGCTGGAGGCCTTCCTCGCCGCGCAGGGGCTCGGCCGGCTCACCGACCTGCGCCAGATGCGCGGCGGGCAGTCGAACCCGACCTTCCTGGTAATCGCCGAGGCGGGCGAGTACGTCCTGCGCAAGCAGCCGCCCGGCAAGCTCCTGCCCTCCGCCCACGCCGTCGACCGCGAGTTCCGGGTGCTGAACGCGCTCTCCGCCACCGACGTGCCGGTCCCCCGCGCGGTCGCCTTCTGCGCGAACCCGGCGGTGATCGGCACGCCCTTCTACCTGATGGAGCGGCTGCGGGGCCGGGTGTTCTGGGACCCGGCCCTGCCGGACCTGCCGCGCGAGGCGCGCGCGCCGATCTACTTCGCGATGAACGAGGCCCTGGCGCGCCTGCACCGGGTCGATCCGGGGGCGGTCGGGCTGTCGAATTTCGGCAAGGCCGGAAACTACTTCCGGCGGCAGATCGAGCGCTGGTCGGGGCAATGGGCGGCCTCGAAGACGCGCGAGAACCCGGCGATCGACCGGCTGGCGGAATGGCTGCCCGCCCACGTGCCGGCGGACGACGAGACCCGCATCTGCCACGGTGATTTCCGCCTCGACAACATGATCTTCCACCCGGACGAGCCGCGGGTGATCGGCATCATCGACTGGGAACTCGCCACCCTCGGCCACCCGCTGGCCGACCTCGCCTACAATTGCATCGCTTACAACACGGCGCCGACCGCCTATCGCGGCCTGCTCGGCCGGGACCTGGACGCGCTCGGCCTGCCGAGCCAGGCGGAGTACGTGCGCCGCTACTGCGAGCGCACCGGCCGCCGGGACGGCATCACGCCCTTCCACCTCGCCTTCGCGCTCTTCCGCCTCGCGGTGATCCTCGAAGGGGTCCTGGCCCGGGCCAAGGCCGGCAACGCGTCGAGCGCGGATGCGAGCGAGAAGGGGGCGCTCGGCATGGCGCTGGCCGAGCGGGGCTGGGAACTGGCGCGGGGCTGACACCCCGCGTGGCGGGGCTGACACCCCGCGTGGCGGGGCTGGGGCCCCGCCGGCGGCGGAACCGCCCTCACGCCGCCGCGCTGGCGCCGCTTCTCAGCCGCCGCCGCAGGCGGTTGACCCCGTAGATCGTCGCGAGCCGCAGCCGGGCCGAGCGCACCGGCGCGTCCCCGCGCTCCGCCTGCACCTGCGCGATCACCCGCAGGGCCTCGGCGACGGAACGTTCGAGGTCGGTCTCGCCCGGGCTGGGCTGGTGGCGATCCTGCATCGGACTCAACTCCCCGTTTTGTTGTTGGGGGCGATCCGACCAGGAGAATCCGGCGACGGGAGGGCCGAAGCGTGGCTCGCCGGCAACGGTCCAGGGAGGAAATTACGGCGAGGCGGCTCAATCGGCGTCGTGCGCCCCGTCCTCCGCCTCCAGCCCGCCGGCATCCAGGTCCTCCTCGGGCTCCGGCTCGTGGGCGTCGAGCCCCGAGGCCTCGGCGAGGTTGCGCGCGGCCCGGCGCAGGAGCTTGCGCAGGCGGCGCTTCTCCTTGTTGTCGAAGCCGTCGAGCATCTCGGCCTCGACCTCCTCCCAGATCCGGTCGATCGCGGCCGCCTTGGCGAGCCCGGCCTCGGTCAGGCGCACCCGCACGATGCGCCCGTCCGCCGCCTCCGCGCGGCGCTCGACGAAGCCGAGGGCGGCGAGGCGGGTCACCGTCTTGGAGGCGGTCGGGGGCCGCACCCGCAGCGTCGCGGCGAGGTCGCCCATCGTCATCGCGCCGGCGGCCGCGAGCACCTGCACGACCTGCTCCTGGCCGGCGAAGAGGTCGAGGGCCGCGAGCCGGTCGCCGATCCGGCCGCGCTGCATCCGGGCGGCGTGGACGAGCGCCCAGCCGACGCTCTTCGCCCCGGGCGGGCGAAGGGCCTTGGACGCCTTGCGCCGCGGAGCCTCGTCGGCCTGGACCGGCGCCGCCTGCTCGGCCGTGGACATCGCGGGAGCTCCTTCTGCCGGGGAGGGCGGCTCGGCAGGGCGCCGCGCCCGCACCCTAGCACGGCCATCTGCCGCCCGGCCGTGACGCTCGCATGACAGCCGCGGCCGATGCACAGCCGGCTGCGCGGCCGCGGTTGCGGGGGCCCGCACTCCTTCGCATCATTGCGGTGCCTCATCCGCCGCGGGAGCTCCGGCCCCGCGGCGGACGATGCGGCAGCGAGGCCCCGCACGGCCCCGCCTCGTGCGCCCTCTTCGGGCCTGGAGACCCGCGATGCCGGCCCGATCCTGGCAGGACCTGACCACCGCCGAGATCCGCGACCGCGCCATGGACCGCGCCATCGCGGTCCTGCCCGTGGCGGCGGTGGAGCAGCACGGCCCGCACCTGCCGCTCGGCACCGACGCCGTCATCCAGGAGGGCTACCTCGCCCGGGTCGCGCCCCAGGTGCCGGAGGACCTCGACGTCCTGCTCCTGCCCGTCCAGGCCATCGGCAAGTCGGACGAGCACCTGAGCTTTCCCGGCACCCTCACCCTGGCCGGCCCGACCGCGCTCGCCGCCTGGGTCGAGATCGGGGAGGCGGTGCACCGGGCGGGCTGCCGCAAGCTCGTCATCGTCACGTCGCACGGGGGCAACAGCGCGCTCATCGACCTCGTGGCGCTGGAACTGCGCCGTCGCTGCGGCCTCCTCGCGGTCACCACCGCCTGGAGCCGCTTCGGCTACCCGCCCGGGCTCTTCCCCGAGGAGGAGATCCGCCACGGCATCCACGGCGGCGCGGTCGAGACCGCCCTGATGCTCGCGTTGCGGCCGGACCTCGTGCGGCGCGATCGCGTGCGGGATTTCGTGCCGCGCAGCCGCGCGATGGAGCGGGACTACGCCCAGCTTCGGGCCGGCCGGCCCGCCGCCTTCGCCTGGCTCGCCGAGGACCTGAACCCCGAGGGCGCAATCGGCGACGCCCGCCTCGCCACCGCGGCGGCCGGGGAGGCGGCCCTGGCGCACGGGGCGCGGGCCTTCGTCGCGCTGCTCGGCGACGTCGATCGCTTCAGCTTGGCGGGAACGCCCTCCCGGCCGCCGGGGTGATACACTATATCAGGGCGTCCCTCCGCCGCCCCGCGCCGGCGGTCCAGCCCTTCAGGTTTGCCGCATGTCGGACAAGATCCCCGTCACCGTGCTCACCGGCTACCTCGGTGCCGGCAAGACCACGCTCCTCAACCGCATCCTCACCGAGCCGCACGGCAAGCGCTACGCCGTGATCGTCAACGAGTTCGGCGAGATCGGGATCGACAACGACCTCGTGGTCGGCGCCGACGAGGAAGTGTTCGAGATGAACAACGGCTGCATCTGCTGCACCGTGCGCGGCGACCTGATCCGCATCATGGACGGCCTGATGAAGCGGCGCGGCAAGTTCGACGCGATCATCGTGGAGACGACCGGCCTCGCCGATCCGGCCCCGGTCGCCCAGACCTTCTTCGTCGACCAGGATGTCGGCGAGGCGGCGCGCCTCGACGCGGTGGTCACCGTGGCGGATGCCAAGTGGCTGAGCGAGCGCCTGAAGGACGCGCCCGAGGCTCGCAACCAGATCGCCTTCGCGGACGTGATCCTGCTCAACAAGGCCGACCTCGTCGGCGAGGACGAGCTCGCCGCGGTGGAGCGCCGGATCCGGGCGATCAACCCCTCGGCCCGGATCCACCGCACCGTGAAGTGCGACGTGCCCCTCGACGCCGTGCTCGACCGGCGCGCCTTCGACCTCGACCGGATCATCGCGGTGGAGCCCGAATTCCTGGAGGAGGGCCACCATCACCACCACGCCGAGGACATTCAGTCGGTGTCGGCGTGGCTGCCGGGCCCGGTCGACCCGAACAAGTTCATGCCGTGGATCTCCGACCTCACCCAGGTGCAGGGACCCGACATCCTGCGCTGCAAGGGCATCGTCAGTTTCCCGGACGAGCCGCGCCGCTTCGTGTTCCAGGGCGTGCACATGATCCTGGACGGCGACCTTCAGGACGAGTGGCCGGCGGGGGATCCCCGCGAGTCGCGGGTCGTCTTCATCGGCCGCAACCTCGACCCCGACCAGATCCGCCGGGGCTTCGAGGCGACGCGGGCCTGAGGCGGGGCCTGGCCCGCCCGGCGCTCCCGGCCGGGCGGGACGGTCAGCGCACCGCGACCTGGTCCTTGATGCGCTCGAACACCGCGCGGCTGACGACGCGCTTGGCGAGGAGGTCGCCGGGCGACGCGTAGGGGCGCCCGGCGATGATCGCCTTGCCGATGCGCCCGCCGCCGCGCAGCCCGTTGAGTTCGGCCAGGGTCGCGGTGTTGAGGTCGATGCCGCCGGGCGCGGGGGAGGGTTCGGCCGCCGCGGCCGGGGGAGGATCCTCCGCCGAGGCGACCCTGGTGGGCTCCGCGAAGACGGGGGGAGGTGCCGCCGCCGCCGGCTCGGCCGGCGCCTCGATCGCCGGGGGCGGCGCGGGCGGTCCCCCGAACGGCGGCGCGAGCGGGCGGGACTCGGCGCCGAGCAGCGCGGCCGCCGGCGCGGCCGGGGCCGGCGCGGCCGGCGCCTGCGGGGCCGGCCCGGGATAGACCGACCTGACGGGCGCGGCCTCCTCGCCCCCCTGCGGGGCCGCGGCGGCCGTCATCTTGGCCGCGGCCGGGATCGGCGCGGCCGGGATCGCCGCAGCCAGGGCCGCCCGGTCGGGCGCCGCGCGGCCGAAGAAGGATTGCCAGAGCCCCGCGAGTCCCGCGGCCAGGACCACGATCACGAAGGCGCGTGTGATGGCTGAACCCGTCAGCATGGCGAGAGTATTCCGGGCATGACCGGATCAGAAACTGTCGATGACCGTGTCATTTTAGTGACGCGGCCCGCCTTCTTCCCCGATTTTCAGGAACGGGTGGCGTCCGGGAGGGTCGACGGCTCGTCCGGGCCGTCGAGGTGCCGGCCCTCGCGGGAGAGGTGGAGGTAGTTCCTGTTGAACAGGACTACCCGTTCGAGGGCGTCGAGCCTGTGGATCGTCAGCTCGCGCCCGCCGAGCGTGATGAAGCCGGTATTGCGCAGCTCCTGCAGCGTCCGGTTCACGTGGACGACCGAGAGTCCGATCGTGTCGGCAATCTCGCCCTGCGTGAGCGGAAGGTCGCAGCTCGCGCCGCGGGTGAGGCCAACCGCCCGCATGCGGACGTAGAGCTCGCAGAGCAGGTGACCGAGGCGCTCGAAGGCCGTGCGCTGACCGATGTTGACGGTCCATTCCCGCTGGATCGCCGCCGCGGTCAGCGCGTCCCAGCAGAAGGCCCTCATCAGCCGCGGATAAGCCGTGAGAAGTTGTCCCGCCGCATCGAACGTGATCTTCGCCAGAGTGACCGCGGTAATCGCCCCGATCGAATGGTCCATCTCCCGCAGCACCGGCGCGCCGAAATCGCAGATGTCGCCCGGCAGGAGATAGGACAGGATCTGCCGTCGGCCGTCCTCCAAGGTCTTGTAGCGGCATGCCCAACCGTCGAGCACGAGGTTGATGAATTGCGGCGCATCGCCCTCGTGGATGACGTCGTCCCGGGCCCGGACGCGCCGAGTTCGCTGGCGCGCGAGCGTATCGAGCACGCCACGCTCCTCTGGCAACAGGCGCGCGAAGTGCTCGAGCTTGCGGATCAGATACTGGGCCAACGCGACACCAACCCTCCGATGCAGCGCGAGTGTGTCTGCAAGTGACGCCTGACTGATCTAACATATGTTAAGCGGCGCGTCCTGCACCGGATGTAATCATCGGTTTTCCGCTCAATACACTTTTGCCGAGGAAAGCGCCGGCACGCCGCCGCCGCACTGTTGCGGACCGATCACAACCGGTCGGAACCGAAAGCTCGGCCGCAGCCCGGGGATTGTGATCCGCGGCGGGACTGGCAGTTTTGGGGTCAGAGACGGCGTACAGTCCAGAGACCGCGATGATGTCACAAATCTCGCCCATGTCGCGGCTCCACCCGGCCGCGACCGTGCCGGCCGCGCGCGGGGGCAGCCTCTGTCCCTCCGGTGGCGAGCACCTGGCGAACATCCTCTCCGCCGGGCTGCAGGCCGCCTTCGAAGGCGCTCTCCTAGAGCGCCTTCCGACCGACCTCGCGTCGAGCCTCCACGAACTCGTCGCGCGGCTCGACGGCGGGCCCGCGCCGCAGGCCCGAGATCCCAACCCGCGTCCTTAAGAGTCCCATGACCGAACTCGCTTCCGAACCCACACGCATCCTCACCTTTCCCCAGGCCGTGTCCTCCGCGCCCGCGGACGAGAACACCGCCTCGATGATCGACGTGCTGCAGGACCAGCTGCGGCTCGCACGCGAGGGCAAGCTGCGCTCGGTGGCGGTGGTCTCCGTGTCCTCGGACGGCGCCTCGATCGGCACGCAATGGTCCTGCACGCACGGGGACATTTCGAGCCTGATCGGGAAGCTGACCGTGCTCGCCCACGACATGATGGCGGCGCGCAAGTAGGCCGAGGGCTCGCGGCCCGGAGAGCCGGCCCCCCGCGGCCGCCTCGCCGCGTCCCGCGGAGTCAGCTCAGCCGCTGTCCGGCCGATCACGTCCGGACGGTGTACGCCAAGCCCGCGCGGCGCGTGAGCGAAGCCGCCATCCGCATGGCGACGCGATCCGTCGGATGTCGCATCACTCGATCGCACCCTGGGGCAGCGTGAAGCCGTTCGGAAGCCGGCCGGCAGGCTCGTCCGCCTTGCGGGCAGGCTTGGCGCGACCGGTCGGCGCGGACGCCGCCGACGGGCCGCCCGGCCGAGCGTCCCCCGCATCCTTGGCGGCGCCGGGCGAGGCGCCCTTGGACGAAGCGCCCTTGGACGAAGCGCCTTTGGACGAAGCGCCTTTGGGCGCCTCGACCTTCGGCGCCGCCACCTTCGGTGCCTCTCCGCAGGCCCGGAACGGCAGGGCGGCGACCACGCCCGCCCCGTCATCCTGAAGGATCCGCAGGGTCTTCGGCAGCCCGTCGAGGCCCGCGCCCCAGCGGATCGCCGCGCCCGGACCGCTCTGCGCTTCGAGGCTCGCCGGCGCGCCGCCGCGACGAAGGTTGTCGAGGTCGGGGCCGTAGGCCGTCGCGGCCTTGCCGCGGATCACCACCTCCAGCACCTGCAGAAGGTCCGGGGTCAGCGGCCGCAGCGGGTTCTCGCGCGTGAGGGTTCCGCGCCGGGTCACCCACAGGCTCACGCCCTTGCCGCCGGCATAGGACGCGGCCTCGTTCCCGCAGGACACGGGCGCGGCATCCTCGGCGCGCGCTCGGGTCGATCCGGCCACCGGCAGCGCCGCCCCGGCGGCCAGCAGCGCCGCTGCGGCGAGCGGGACCGCCGAGCCCGCGACGCGCCTCATCGGTCCCCCCCGTTCGCGTGACGGTGCTCGTCGGGATCGTGATCGATCACCTGCGGAGGGCTCCTGTGCGGGGCCGGCCGCGGGGCGGGGCCGGGGAGGCGCCCGGCCGGCGCCTCGGGCTCCGCGTCGCTGCGGTCGACGAGGCCGTGCGGCCGCGGTCCGAGCGCGTCGTAGAGTTCGTCGCCGCGCTCCTCCAGCAGGTGCTCGCGCGGCAGGCGCAGGGGCGGCCGGCGATCTCCGGCCACCAGCACCAGAAGGAGGATGATCACCGCGAAGGTCACCGCCGCGGCGGCCAGCAAGAACACCATATCGACCGAAGCCCGAGGCCGCTCCCTGGTCCGTCCGCGATCCCGCTCGCCCGGCGCCGGCCCGGATCAGCCCTCACGCCTTCGGATCTAGCCCGAGAGCCGCCCGGTGACCAGGGGCGCCGGATGACCCGTTCCGCGGGCTGGCGCGACGCCCCCGTCCTATGATCCTCTGACGGCGCGCGCGACCGAGTCGCCCGGGCGCGCCCGGCGCCCCGCGCGGCCCGGCACGCCCGGCCTCCCGCGCGGAAGCGGCGCGGAACGGACCTTGCGTCGCCCGGCCCCGCACCCGCATCCGGCCCTGCCGCGACGAGAGATGCCCATGTACCGGCCCGAGGAAACCCCCGACTCGCCCGCCGCTCCCGAGAGCCTGGAGGCGGACCTGCTCCAGCTGGTGGAGCAGGCCCGGCAGCAGGCGAGCGAGGACCCATTCCGCAACCCCGTCCTCACCGTGGCCCTCGCGATCAGCCGCCGCATGGACCGGGGCGAGGTGAGCGAGGCGGACCTCGAACCGCTCTTCCGCTCCCTGCGCGGGCAGGCCCTGGAGGAGCGGGCGCAGCGCCTGCGCGCCTATCTGGGCCTCGACCAGGAGGGCGGCGACGACCTCGCCCGCGCGGTGCCGCTGATCCTCGGCGAGGAGAGCGACTTCGAGGTGGCCCGGGCCCGGATCGAGCGACCGCGCTTCGCGGCGGTCTTCACCGCGCACCCGACCTTCGGCATGCCCAAGGCGGTGGCCCGCCTGCTCGCCGAGGCCGCCTCGACGCCGGCCCCGGAAGGCCGGCGGGCCCTGCTCGGCGAGGCGGCGGGGCTGTCCTCCCGCCCCGACCCGGTCATCACCCTCAACGACGAGTTCGACCAGGCCCGCTTCTCGGTGCAGCACGGGCGCGCCGCCCTCGACGGGCTGAACGAGGCCCTGCTGCGGGCCGCCCGCGAGCGCTGGCCCGAGCACTGGCACGACCTGGTGCCGCAGCCGGTCGTGATCGCCTCCTGGGTCGGCTGCGACACGGACGGGCGCACCGATATCGGCTGGTGGGACACGCTGCGCTACCGGCTGGAATCGAAGCGCACGCAATTCGAGCGGGTTCTGGCGCAGCTCCCGGAGGATCCGGCCGCCGTCCCGGTGCGGCGGCTCGCGGAGGCGGCCCGCGACGCGGTGTCGCGCCAGCTCGCCGTCGCCCCCAAGCTCGGCGACGATCCGAGCCTGGAGGTGGTGCACCGCTTCGCCCTCGCGCTGATCATCGAGCGCGAGCGCGCCCAGACCGAGGCGGGCCCGCTGCTCTCCGCCCTCGGCGCGGCGATCGCGGCGACGCGCGACGAGGAGGCGCGGCTCAGGCTCTGCGTCCTGCGCGCCGGCTGCGCCGCGCACGGGCTGCAGAACGGGCTGCCGCATTTCCGGCTCAACGCCACCCAGGTCCACAACGCGGTGCGCCGCTCCCTCGACCGGGAGGGCGACCCGACCGACCCGGCCCAGCGCCGCTCGCACCTCGCCTCGATCAACGCGCTCCTCGACCACGTCGAGGCGGTGCCGGTGGATTTCGGCGCGCTCGCCGCCGAGCGCTCCTCCGCCTCCCGCCTGATGATGACGATCGCCCAGATCCTCAAGCACGTGGACGGCACCCATCCGGTGCGCTTCCTGATCGCCGAGACCGAGACCGGCTACACGCTCCTCGCCGCGCTCTGGCTCGCCGAGCATTTCGGCATCGGCGACAAGGTCGAGATCACGCCGCTCTTCGAGACCGCCTCGGCCCTGGAGCAGGGCGTGCACGTCGTCGAGGACGCGCTGCGCTCCGCCCATTGGCGGCGCTACCTGCGCCGGATCGGCCGCCTCGTGCTGCAATTCGGCTACTCGGATTCCGGCCGCTACGTCGGCCAGCTCGCCGCCACCTTCTGGATCGAGCGGTTGCGCCTGCGCATCACCGAGATGATGGTCGCGAACGGCCTCGCCGACATCGAGCTCGTGATCTTCGACACGCACGGCGAGTCGATCGGCCGCGGCGCCCATCCGGCGAGCCTGCGCGACCGCCTCGCCTACCTCGCCCCGAGCCAGGCGCGCCTGCGCAACCGCGAGGCGGGGCTGAAGGTGCGGCTCGAATCGAGCTTCCAGGGCACGGACGGCTACCTGCTGTTCGGCTCCGCGCCGCTCGCGCGCGCCACCGTGCTGCGCATCGTCGAGCACGTCTTCGAGGCGGGCGATCCCCCGCCCGATCCGATCTACGCCGAGCCCGACTTCGCCACCGAGTTCTTCACCGGCGCCCGGCAGGACATGGAGACGCTGGTCGACGATCCCGGCTACGCGGCCCTGCTCGGCACCTTCGGGCCGAACCTGATCGACCGCACCGGGTCGCGGCCGGTGGCGCGCCAGTCCGACGCGGGCGGCCCGGTCGCGATCACCCATCCACGGCAGATCCGGGCGATCCCCAACAACGCCATCCTGCAGCAGCTCGGCTTCCTGGCGAATTCGATGCACGGGGTCGGCCACGCCGCCGCCCGGGCCCCGGACCTGTTCGGCGAGATGCGGGCGGAGTCCGAGCGCTTCCGGCGCGCCTTCAGCCTCGTCCAGCACGCCGCCCGGGTCAGCGACCTCGACGTGCTGCGCGCCTACATCGAGACGCTCGATCCCGGCATGTGGCTGGAACGGGCGCGGCGGGCGACGCGCGACGGGCGGCGGGAGGAGATCATCGCCATCGCGGGTGCCCTCGACCGGCTGAACCTCGCCCCGCGCCTGCGCCGGCTGTTCGGGCGCCTGACCCACGACCACCTGATGCTGCACTCGGTGGCGCGCGACCTCGCCGCGATGAGCCTGCGGCTGACCCTGCTGCACGCGCTCCGGCTCGCGCTGATCCATCGGATCTGGTTCCTGGCCGTGCACATCCCGGGCTTCCGGCCGCAGGCCGGCGTCACCCGCGAGAGCCTGATCGAGCGCATCCTGCGGCTCGACGTGCCGGGCTGCCTGAAGGCGCTGGACGAGATCTTCCCGGTGACGCCGGACCCGACGCTCGGCCTGAATTTCGGCGAGCCGGCCGGGCCGCGCGGGGTCGGCACCTACGAGACGGAGCACCGGACCCTGTTCGAGCCGATCGGCCGCCTCTTCGCGCAGGTGCGCGAGATCAGCGGCATGATCCAGCACGAGGTCGGGGCCTTCGGCTGAGCGTCCTGCGCCGAGAGGGGCACCGGTCCGGCGGCGCCGAGGAGGCGATGCCGGTCGAAGCGGGACCGCGTCGCGCAACTCCGCTTCGCGCGGGCGGCGATGCCGCACCCGGCCGCCCCGCCACCGCCCGAACCGCCCACCGCGAGGCCCGCCCGTGACCGACCTGACCCGCGTCGTGACCGAGATCGCCGAGGAGATGCGCGCCCGCCCCGACCGCGGCGAGGTCGCCACCTACATCCCGGAACTCGCCCGCATGGACCCGCGGGCCTTCGGGATGGTGGTGATCGATGCCGACGGCGAGGTCGCCGCCGCCGGGGATTGCGACGTGCCGTTCTCGATCCAGAGCATCTCCAAGGTCTTCACCCTCACCCTGGCGCTCGGGATGGTGGGGGACCGGCTCTGGCGCCGCGTCGGCCGCGAGCCGTCGGGGAGCCCCTTCAACTCGATCGTCCAGCTCGAGTACGAGCGCGGCATCCCCCGCAACCCCTTCATCAATGCGGGGGCGATCGCGGTCACCGACGTGATCCTGTCGCGCCACCAGCCCCGCGAGGCGCTGGGCGAGATCCTGCGCTTCCTGCAATTCCTGGCGGGCGACGCCGCGATCGCCATCGACGAGTCGGTGGCGGCCTCCGAGCAGCGCACGGGCTACCGCAACATGGCGCTGGCGAATTTCATGAAGGCGCACGGGGTGCTCGACAACCCGGTGCCCTACCTGCTCGGCGTCTACTTCCACCACTGCGCCATCGCCATGACCTGCCGCCAGCTCGCCGAGGCCGGCCGCTTCCTGGCGCATTCCGGGCGTCACCCCGCGACCGGCCACCTCGTGGTGCAGCCCGAGCGGGCGCGGCGCATCAACGCCGTCATGCTCACCTGCGGGCACTACGACGGCTCGGGGGAATTCGCCTACCGGGTCGGCCTGCCCGGCAAGAGCGGGGTCGGCGGCGGCATCCTGGCGATCGCGCCCGGCCGGGCCTCGATCGCCGTGTGGTCGCCGGGGCTCGACGCGGCGGGCAACTCGCATCTCGGCCGCATCGCGCTCGAGATGCTGACGAAGCGGCTCGGCTGGTCGATCTTCGGCCAGTGACGCCGCGGGGGCCCGCCCACTCCCCCGGCGTCGCTGTCCGGCACCGTCACGGCTTGCGGCTGCGGTCGGCGTCCTGGATCGCCGCCTCGTGGTACCAGCCGGCGCCGAAGGCCGCGTCCGCGTAGCGCGTCGCGCGCTCGCCCGCCTCGGCCTGCGGCCGGCGCGCCGCCGGGGCGGCGCGGTTCCGCAGGGGGAATTGATAGATCTTCGCCGTCTCCCGCTGGGGGCCCGCCTTCATCATCAGCCGGTCTCCTGTCGTCCCGCCTGGCGGTACGCGCCAGTCACCGGGTCAATATAGCCTCCACTGCCCGCTGCTTGCACGGTCTGCTGCCAAAAAAATCAGTAAATGCACGCAATTTGCGCAGAAATGGTCTTGCCGATCACGATTGCATTGTTGCAGCGCGCTCCCTCCGCGCCGAGCGCCCCGCTGCCCTCGATCGCGGCAGGGGCGCGCGGCTGCCCATCCGGTGGGCAGTCCCGGCGCGGTCGCCGCCGCCCGCGGCGCGGGCGCGATCCGGGCGCCCCTCGCTCCCTCCGGGCCGGGACGGCGCCTCGCCTTCGGCCGGGCTGCGACCGCGACCGCGCCGCGGGAACCCCACTTGGCACAGCCTGTGCTTTAGGGTCTGCGCCTTGGGAGGCAAGGTAACTGGCAGCAGCGCCTCAAGCTCCGCATGGTTCCCTGACGAGAGGCTGGAAATGACGAAGTACAAACTGGAATATATTTGGCTTGACGGCTATACGCCGGTTCCGAATCTCCGGGGCAAGACGCAGATTAAGGAATTCGACAGCTTCCCGACCCTGGAGCAGCTGCCGCTGTGGGGCTTCGACGGGAGCTCGACGAAGCAGGCGGAGGGCCACAGCTCGGATTGCGTGCTGAAGCCCGTCGCCCTCTATCCCGACCCGGCCCGCACGAACGGCGCCCTGGTCATGTGCGAGGTCATGATGCCGGACGGCGTCACCCCGCACCCGACGAACAAGCGCGCCACCATCCTGGACGACGAGGGCGCGTGGTTCGGCTTCGAGCAGGAGTACTTCCTGTACAAGGACGGTCGCCCGCTCGGCTTCCCGGCCTCCGGCTACCCGGCCCCGCAGGGCCCCTACTACACGGGCGTCGGCTACAAGAACGTCGGCGACGTGGCCCGCCAGATCGTCGAGGAGCACCTCGACCTCTGCCTCGCGGCCGGCATCAACCACGAGGGCATCAACGCCGAGGTGGCGAAGGGCCAGTGGGAGTTCCAGATCTTCGGCAAGGGCTCCAAGAAGGCCGCCGACGAGATCTGGATGGCGCGCTACCTGCTGCTGCGCCTCTGCGAGAAGTACGGCGTGGACATCGAGTGGCACTGCAAGCCGCTCGGCGACACCGACTGGAACGGGTCGGGCATGCATTGCAACTTCTCGACCAAGTACATGCGCGAAGTGGGCGGCAAGGCCTATTTCGAGGCGCTGATGGCCGCCTTCGCGAAGAACCTCGACGACCACATCGCCGTCTACGGCCCGGACAACCACCTGCGTCTGACGGGCAAGCACGAGACGGCGCCCTGGAACAAGTTCTCCTACGGCGTGGCCGACCGCGGCGCCTCGATCCGCGTGCCCCACAGCTTCGTGAAGAACGACTACAAGGGCTACCTCGAGGATCGCCGCCCGAACTCCCAGGGCGACCCCTACCAGATCGCCTCGCAGGTTCTGAAGACGATCTCGGAGGTCCCGACCGGCGCCGTCTCGGCCGCGGCCTGACCCTCCCGAACTGACCGACGCGCGCGGCGGGGATGGCAGCATCCCCGCCGCGTCGCGTTCGGGCCGCACCCGGCGGACGGGGGCGGCCGCTCGCCCGACGCAAAGCGCCCGCCGCAGCGGGGGCTGGGGCGGGCGAAAGGTAGGTCTCCGTCTCGAGAGATCCGCGTGCAGCACAGCACGGCGCCCGCCGCGGCGCATCATCCATTTGGGGGAATGGGCCCGGGCCGGGACCTCATCCGACATCCGACGGATCGCGGCGCGAGGCGGATGTCGGCTTCGCTCAAGCGCCGCGCGGGCTTGGCATCCGCTGTCCGGACGTGATCGTCCGGTTAGCGGATCACATCAGCTTGATCGTGTCCTGGCGGCTCTGCGCCTTGGCCTGCAGGCGGCGACGGCGGGCGGCGATCAGGGTGCCGTTCACCTCGCCCCCGAACAGGAACATGGCGGCGAGCCAGTAGACGAAGATCAGGAACACCATGGCGGTGGCCAGCCCGCCATAGGTCGAGACGTAGGCGCTGGAGAAGCGGTCGAGGTAGGTGCCGAAGCCGAGGCCGGCGATCACCCACATGCCGAGCGTCACCGCCACGCCCGGCAGCACCATGTGCCAGGGCCGGCGCCCGGCCGCGATGAACTTGTGGGCGATGACCAGGACGAGGGCGATCAGCAGCGCGGTGAGCGCCACCCGCACCACCGCGATGGTGAGCCCGAGGGGTTCGATTCCGGGCGCGACCATGACCAGCGCGCGCCAGACCAGCGGCCCCAGCACCACCAGGAAGGTGAAGGCCAGCATCGCGAAGGCGCCGCAGATCACGTAGCCGATCGATTCCAGGCGGGTCAGCCACCAGGGCCGGCTCTCGCGCAGCCCGTAGGCGCGGTTGAGCCCGACCCGCAGGCTCTCGACCCCGCTCGACGAGAAGTAGAGGGCGAGCAGCGCGCCGATGGTCAGGATGCCGCCGCGCTGCTCGGTCAGCACCCGGTGCACCTCCGCGGCGACCGGCCCGGCCACCTCGCTCGGCCAGACCTCGAACAGCAGGTTGCTGGCCTCGTCCGCCAGCGACTTGGTGCCGAACACGCTGGCGAGCGCCGTGAGCAGGATCAGGAACGGGAACAGGGAGGTGAGGAGCGAGAGCGCGATGTGGCTCGCGATGGCCCAGCCGTCATGCGCGACGAAGCGCTGGGCCGCGATGGCGGCGATCTCGAGGGCGGTGCGCAGGCGCATGGCGAAGGGGTCTCTACACCGGGCCGGGACGGGGCGGGAGCGCCATTTCGTGCCCCTGCCGCCATGCGCCGGGGGCGTGGCGGGCGGGACGCGGCGGCGGTTGCGTCCGCGCCGCCGCCGTGCTGCCTGCGCGCAGAATGATGACGCTCGCGCCAGATTCGGCGGCGCTCGCTGCGCGCCTCGCCCCGGCCCTGTTCGTGGTGATCTGGGCGACGGGCTTCGTCGTCGCCCGGCTCGTCGCGCCGCACGCCGAGCCGCTGACCTTCCTGAGCCTGCGCTTCCTCGGCACGGTGGCGGTGCTGGGCGGCGTGGCCCTGCTCGCCGGGGCGCGCTGGCCGCGCGGCTGGCGCGGCTGGCGCGACGCCCTCGTGGCCGGGATCCTGCTGCAGGGCCTCTACCTCGACGGCGTGTTCTGGTCGGTCAGCCGGGGCCTGCCGGCCGGTCTCGCCGCCCTCGTCACCAGCCTGCAGCCGCTCCTGACGGCGGTCATCGCGGGGCCGCTCCTCGGCGAGCGGGTCTCGGCCCGCCGCTGGCTCGGCATCGCGGTCGGTTTCCTCGGGGCGGGGCTCGTGCTGGCCCCGAAGCTCGGCGCGGGGGCCGACGCGATCCCGCCCGCCGCGCTCGCGGTCTGCCTCGGGTCGACGCTGGCGATCACCTTCGGCACCCTGTGGCAGAAGCGCACCTCGGCGGCGGTCGACCTGCGCACCAACGCGGCGGTGCAGTTCCTGGGCGCGGCGCTGATGACGCTGCCCCTGGCGCTCCTCCTGGAGGAGGGGCGCTTCGACGCCTCGCTGCCGGCCCTGGCCGGGCTCGCCTGGGCTGTGCTGGGGCTGTCGGTCGGCGGGATCCTGATCCTGCTCTGGCTGATCCGGCGCGGGGCGGTGGCGGGCGTCGCGGCCCTGTTCTACCTCGTGCCGCCGGTCTCGGCCGCCATGGCCTTCGGGCTGTTCGGCGAGAGCCTCGCCCCCGTCCAGATCCTCGGCATGGTCGTCGCGGTCGTGGGCGTCGCGGTCGCCAGCCGGGGCGCCTGATCCCCGGGGGCGCCCCTTCGGGGGCATTCGCCCCCCTGGAGGGGCTTCGCCCCCCTGGAGGGGCTTCGCCCCCCGAAAGGTCGACGGGACGCAAGGGGACGCAGCCCTCTACAAGCCGGCGCGAACGCCGCTATCATGCGGTGCACAAGAACAGCCGGAGATACGAGCCATGTCCGCGCAGGCTGCGCCCCTGACCGTCGAGGCCGACCTGGCCACCCTGGCCCGCGAGGCGGCGACCGCCGCCAAGGCGCTCGCCGCCGATGCCGGGCGCCGAGTGCGGGCGCGCGTCGCCACCGCCGAAGGCCGGCTCTCGGCCGAGAAGCTCGAAGCCGAGCAGCACGCCGCCCACGGCCTCGCCTGGCTGGCGACCTACGCCGAGGCGGTGAGCCAGCTCGCCTCCTACGCGGAGCGGCTCCAGGCAGCCGGGCGCTTCGGCGAGACCGAGAGCCTGCTCGTGCGCATCGGCATCGGCGAGTATCTCGACCAGATATTCGGCGGCATCCCGATGAGCCAGGGCGAGATGGTGCGCCCGACCACCTCCCTCGGGCTGAGCGCCCAGGAAGTGGCGCGCCACCGCAGCGGCGCCGTCGAGACGCTGATCGCGGAGGGCAACACCGCCGCGCACCGCGCCGCCCTGGTCCGGCTGATCCGCGACGGGCAGGGCGCCGCCACGATCGGCGATTCGGGCCTCGACGAGGACATGGAGGCGATCCGCACCGAGATGCGCCGCTTCGGCCAGGCCGAGGTCGTGCCCCACGCGCACGAATGGCACCAGCAGAACGCCTACATCCCCCTCGAGATCATCGGCCAGATGGCCGAGCTCGGCGTCTTCGGCCTCACCATCCCGGAGGAGTACGGCGGGATGGGGCTGCCCAAGATCTCGATGTGCGTGGTCTCGGAGGAATTGTCGCGGGCCTATATCGGCGTCGGCTCGCTCGGCACGCGCTCCGAGATCGCCGCCGAGCTGATCCTCTGCGGCGGCACCGAGGCGCAGAAGCAGCGCTTCCTGCCGAAGATCGCCTCGGGCGAGATCCTGCCCACCGCCGTCTTCACCGAGCCGAATACCGGTTCCGACCTCGCCAACCTGCGCACCAAGGCGGTGAGGGAGGGCGACACCTGGAAGGTCTACGGCAACAAGACCTGGATCACGCATCCGGTCCGGGCCGACCTGATGACGATCCTGGTGCGCACCAAACCCGAGGAGCCGGGCCATCGCGGCCTGTCGCTGCTCCTCGGCGAGAAGCCCCGCGGCAGCGACGCGGAGCCCTTCCCGGTCGCGGGCCTGTCCGGCGGCGAGATCGAGGTGCTCGGCTACCGGGGCATGAAGGAGTACGAACTCGCCTTCGACGGGTTCGAGGTGCCGGCCGCCAACCTCCTCGGCGAGGTCGAGGGCAAGGGCTTCGCCCAGCTGATGCAGACCTTCGAATCGGCCCGCATCCAGACGGCGGCCCGCGCGGTCGGCGTGGCCCAGTCGGCCCTCGACATCGGCCTGCGCTACGCGGAGGAGCGGGTGCAGTTCGGCAAGCCGCTGGTGGCCTTCCCGCGGGTGGCCGACAAGCTCGCCATGATGGCGGTCGAGATCGCGATCGCCCGCCAGCTCACCTACTTCGCCGCCCACGAGAAGGACGAGGGCAAGCGCTGCGACCTGGAGGCCGGCATGGCGAAGCTGCTCGCCGCCCGCGTCGCCTGGGCGGCGGCCGACAACGCGCTGCAGATCCATGGCGGCAACGGCTTCGCGCTGGAGTACCAGATCAGCCGCGTGCTCTGCGACGCGCGCATCCTCTCGATCTTCGAGGGCGCGGCGGAGATCCAGGCGCAGGTCATCGCCCGCCGCCTGCTCGAGGTGCAGTAGGGCCGGGCGCGCCCGGGCCCCGGGACCGCTCAGCCGGCGAGCCCGCGCGGCCGCGGGGCGGGGCCGCCCGCCCCCGCGGCGGATTCGTCGGCCGGGGCGGCCGCCCCCCCGACGAGGAGCGCGCGCATCAGCCGGATCGTCGCCCGCGCCGAGGCGCCGTCTCCGCGCGCCTCGGGCAGCAGCAGCGCGGCCGGCAGCAGGTCGGGCCGGTCGACCGCGATCCGCGTCATCGACCAGGACCCGAACAGCCGCTCGTCCGTCGGCGCCAGTTCGAGCAGTTCGACGCGGCGGTGGCGCAGGTCGCAGCAGATCCGCTCGAAGGTCGCCTCGATGGCCGGGAGCGGGCCTTCGAGCGCCTGCACGAAGATGCCCGGCACGTGCAGGAGCGCCCCGGTGAGCCCCGCGGCCTCGTTGCGCGCCCGGGAGGCCGCGATGATCCCGTCGAGCTCGCGGTCGAGCCGCGCCGCGCGGCCGGGGAGCGCGGCCTCGCTGCGATAGAGCAGGCGGTGAAGCAGCATGGCATTCCTTCTCAGGCGCGCGGCGCGCGCGGCGCGCGAAAGAGTTCGGCGATGGACTCGGCCGGGACCGGCCGGCTGTAGAGGTAGCCCTGCAGCTGGTCGCAGCCCTCGCCCGCGATGAAGACCGATTGCTGATCGGTCTCGACTCCCTCGGCCGTGGTCTTGATGCCGAGGCTGCGCCCGAGCATCGCGATGGCGCGCACGATCGCGACGCTGTCCCGGTCCTGCGGCGTCTGGCGCACGAAGGACTGGTCGATCTTGATCTTGTCGAACGGAAAGCGGCGCAGGTAGCTCAGGCTCGAATAGCCGGTGCCGAAATCGTCCATCGAGATCCGGATGCCGAGGCCCCGGAGTTCCGTCAGCACCGCCAGGGTGCGGTGCTCGTCCTGCATCAGCGTCCCCTCGGTGATCTCGATCTCCAGGCGGGAGCCCGGGAGGCCGGTCTCGGCCAGGATGCCGCGGACCGTGGCGGCGAGCCGGGGGTCGCGGAACTGCACCGGCGAGAGGTTGACCGCGACCGGCAGGGGCGTCGCCCAGCGGCGGGCCTCGGCGCAGGCCGTGCGCAGCACCCACTCGCCGAGCGGGCCGATCAGTCCGGTCTCCTCCGCGAGCGGGATGAACTCCCCGGGCGAGACGAGGCCGCGCTCCGGATGGTGCCAGCGGATCAGCGCCTCGGCCCCGTCGAAGCGGCCGGTCCGGGCATCGACCTGCGGCTGGAAGTAGAGTTCGAATTCCTGCCGCGCGAGGGCGCGCCGCAGGTCGAGTTCGAGGGAGCGGCGGGCCTGCATGCGGGCATTCATGGTGCCCTCGAACATCCGGAAGCGCCCGCGGCCCTCCTCCTTGGCTCCGTAGAGGGCGAGGTCGGCGCTGCGCAGGAGCTGCTCCGGCGTGTCGCCGTCCTGGGGGGCGAGGGCGATGCCGATGCTCGCGCCGATGTCGAGGATGTGTCCGTCGATCACGAAGGGGCGGCTCAGGATCTCGATCGCCCGCTCGGCCGCCGCCTGGATCGCCGCGAGGTCGCCGGCGCCCGCCGCATCCCCCGCCCCGGCGAGCAGGATGGCGAATTCGTCGCCGCCGAGCCGCGCCACCACGTCGGCCGCGCCCACCACCCGCAGCAGGCGCTGCGCCACCCGGCGCAGCAGGTCGTCCCCCATCCCGTGCCCGAGCGTGTCGTTGACGGCCTTGAAGCGGTCGAGGTCCAGGATCAGCAGCGCGAAGGGCGCCGGGTCGTGCCGCCGCGCGGCGAAGCGCTCGGCCAGGAGCTCGGCCAGGACGCCGTTGAAGCGCAGGCGGTTGGCGAGGCCCGTGAGCGCGTCGTGATGCGCCAAGTGGGTAATCGCCGCCTCGGCCCGCAGGCGGTCGCGCTGGTCGCGCACCGCGACCACCAGGTGGGGTCTGGTCTCGATCGCGATGGTCTGGGCGATGACCCGCACCGGGATCTCCGCCCCGCTCGCGTCGCGCAAGGTCGCATCGCGCTCGTGGGTGAGCGGGATCGCCGCGGCCGACAGGCCCGGCAGCAGGTCCGGCAGGGCGCGGCCGATCACCTCCTCGCGGCCCCGGCCGAGGATGCGCTCGATGCTCCGGTTCACGCCGACGATCGCGTCGTCGTCGCAGATCAGCAATCCCTCGACGGCGATGTCGGCGAGGTCGCGCAGGCGCTGGCGCTCCGCCACCCGGCGCCGGTGGTTGAGGATGCTCAGGCGCAGTGCCGCCAGCGCCGCCCCGAGGATCAGGAAGGCCGCGTTGGCCGTGAGGATCGTCACCACGGCGGCGTCGAGGGAGCCGTCCGGCAGCGCGATGCGCGGGTCGTAGCGCAGGGACAGGGCGCCCATGCCGATGAAATGCGCGCCGCAGACCGCGAGCAGCAGAGCGAGCGGCGCGAGGGCGCGCGCGAGGCGCTGCGGCGCCAGGGAGAGCCGCAGCGCCAGGACCGACAGGGCGATTCCGGCGAGGACCGACACGGCCACCCGCTGCCCGTCCCAGGCGATCGTGCCCTGGACCCGGTAGGCCGCCATGCCGGTATAGTGCATGCCGGCGATCGCGAGCCCGATGAGCGCGCCGCCCGCGACCGCCCCGTGCCGCGTCCGGCTGCCGACGATCGCCAGGGCCGCGAGGCTCACCAGCATCACCGCGACCGCGAAGGAGGCGACGGTGGGCGCCAGGGCGAAGCCGAAGGCCATCCCGGGCGCGAAGGCCAGCATGGCGATGAAGTGGGTGGCCCAGATCGCCGAACTGGTGGTGAGGACCGCCGCCGCCGCCCAGCCGATCCGCTCGCGGCCCGACGCCCGGAAGGTCTGCCGCCCGAGCGCGAAGGTCGCGTAGCAGCCGACCGCGCAGATCAGCGCCGCCACGACGATCAGGCGCGGGTCGTGCTGCTGCGTGAGACAGGCGATGATGTCCATCATCGGATCCCGTTCCGGCCCGGGCGCGGCGCCGGCAGCGCCCCGGGCCCGATTCAATCGTGGCCTCATCGATGGTGCGGCTGCGCTTACCCGCCCGTTCACGCCGCCCGTGTCGGACTGGATTTTGCAAGTCCAGGTAGAGATGCCGGTGATCGTGGTGAACGCGCCGTGAAGCCGGCGGGAGATCGGTGCGCGCGATCCGCGATCGCCGCGACCTGCGCGGAACCGGTCGCGGCCGACGCGTTCCCCGACGGGGCCGGCCGCGGCGGCGCGGCCCGCGCCGACCCAATCCTCGCATTCCGGCGGAACGCGCGTGCCGGAATGCGAGGAATGGTCGGCCTCCCGGCCGGGATCGCGGCCCTACTCGGCGGCCGCCGGCAGCGCGGCGCGGGCGCGCACCATCTGCGTCACGGCCGTGAAGTCGGTCTTGCCCGAGCCCAGCTGCGGCAGGTGCTCCACCGTCACGATCTCGGCCGGCACCATCAGCTCGCTCGCCCCCCGCGCCCGCGCATGGGCCAGGAAGGCCGAGCGGCTCGCGTCGCGCTTCTCCGTGACCAGGACGAGCCGCTCGCCCTTGCGCGGGTCCGGCACCGTCGCCGCCGCGGAGGCGGCCTCCGGCCAGAGTTCGGCGGCCAGCGTCTCGACCGCCGCGAGCGAGATCATCTCGCCGCCGATCTTGGCGAAGCGCTTGGCCCGGCCCTGGATGATGACGAAGCCGGCCTCGTCGATCGTCACGATGTCGCCGGTGTCGTGCCACCCGCTCGGGGGCGGCTCCAGCACGCCGGGCTTCTCGGCCCGCAGATAGCCCAGCATCACGTTCGGCCCGCGCACGAACAGCCGGCCCCCCTCCGGAACCCCCGGCAGCGGCTCGAGCCGGGCCTCCATGCCGGGCATGATCCGCCCGACCGTGCCGAAGCGGTTGAACATCGGGGTGTTGAGGGCGAGCACCGGCGCCGTCTCGGTGACGCCGTAGCCCTCCAGGATGCGCAGCCCGAACTTCTCCGCGTAGGTCCCGCGGGTCTGCGCCTTCACGGGCTCGGCGCCCGCCAGAATGTAGCGCAGCGAGCGGAAATCGTAGGGATGCGCCGCCCGGGCGTAGCCGGCCAGGAACGTGTCCGTGCCGAACAGGATCGTGGCGTTCGAGCCGTAGACCAGTTCCGGCACGATCCGGTAGTGCAGCGGCGACGGATACAGGAAGACCGGTACCCCGGAGACCAGGGGCAGGACGAGGCCCACCGTCAGGCCGAAGGAGTGGAACACCGGCAGGACGTTGAAGACCTTGTCGGTGCGGCCGAAATCGATGCGGGCCTGGGCCTGGGCGGCATTGGCCAGCATGTTGCGGTGCGACAGGACCACGCCCTTGGGCAGGCCCTCGCTGCCCGAGGTGAACAGGATCGCGGCCGGATCCTCGGGGCGGCGCTGGGCGATCGCCCGGCGCCAGTGCAGGAGCCCGTCGAGCTTGGCGAGCAGGCCGAGCCGCGCCCGGACATCCTCCAGGTAGACGACGCGCAGGCTCTGGCCGAGCCCGGCCACCACGGCGTCGAGCCGGCCCTTCTCCACGAAGGCCCGCGAGGTGACGATCGTGTCGACCTCGGCGGCCCGGCAGGCGCTGAGGATGTTGGCGGTGCCCGCCGTGAAGTTGATCATCGCCGGGACCCGGCCCGCCGACATCACGCCGAGCACCGTCACGGCGGCGCCGTTGGCGTTGGGCAGCATCACGCCGAGGGCGCGGCCCTCCGGCGCGAGGGGAGCGAGGGCGCGGCCGAGCACGCGCGCCCCGACGAGGAGCCGACGGTAGGAGAGGGGGCCCGAGACCGGATCCTCCGCGGCGACGCGCCGCGGGCCCTCGCGCCGGGCCGCCTCGACCACGGCACCGAACACCGTGCGGTCGATCGGAGCGGTGCGGAAGATCAGGTCCGACATCACCCCGTAGAGGGCGGCGCCCGCCGCCTGGCGGCGCTGCTTGCCCTTCAGGGCGGGATCGACCGAGAGCCGCACCGGCTCCAGCACCGTCACGGTGATCTTCGGCCACCATGTCCGGCGCACCTGGGCCCGCGACAGGCGCGATAACAGCGTGCGCTCCGGCCCCTCGATCCTGACGGGCACGACCACGGCCCCCGCCTTGTCGGCGATCATGCCGGCCCCGTCATAGACCTTCATCAGGCAGCCGGTGACGGTGAGGCGCCCCTCGGGGAAGATGATCAGCGTCTCGCCGCCCCTGACCGTGTTGATGAGGTGGCGCGTCGCCATCGGCTTGGTAGGGTCGAGCGGGATCGCCCGGGTCAGCCACAGGAAGGGCTTTACCCACCAGCGCTGCGCGATGCCGTGGTCGATGGCGAAGGTCGGCTCGCGCTCGGTGAGCGTCAGCGCGAGGCCGCCGTCGAGGAAGCTCACGTGGTTGAGGGCGATGATCGGGTTCGGCCCGGCCGTGTCCAGGTTCTCCAGGCCCCGCACCTCCATCCGGTAGAAGGCGCGGAACAGGATCGACAGGAAGTCCCGGAAGGCGCTCGTCGGCAGCACCGCCAGGATGGCGATCCCGGCCGCGAGGTTGGCCAGCGCGACGATGACGAACAGCCCGGCGCCCGAGACGCCCACCTTCTGCAGCGCCGCGATGCCGGCCGCGCCGAGCACGATCAGCGCCGCCGAGAGCACGTTCGAGGCGGCGATGACCCGGGCGCGCACCTCCTTGGGCGTCCAGGCCTGGAGCGCCGCGAAGGAAGGCACGATGAACAGGCCGGCGGCCGCCGCGAGCAGCGCGAAATCCACCGCGACCCGCACGCCCTCGAAGCGGGACAGGAAGGCGACGGCCCCGAGCGGCGCTGCCGGGACGGAGGCGTGGCCCGCCAGATAGGCGAGGTCGAGGGAGACGAAGCCCATGATCAGGGCCGCGATCGGGGTCGGCAGCACCACGATCCGCCCGGCGCAGAGCCACGAGGCGAGGCCCGATCCCGCCGCCACGCCGATCGAGAACAGGGCCAACATGGCGGTGACGACCGATTCGTCCCCCCCGAAGCTGCCCTTCACCACGGCCGGCAGCAGGGCCAGGACCACGGCGCCGACGAGCCAGAACCAGCTGGTGATCAGCCCGGTGCGCCACAGCCGGGTGTCCGCGTAGAGGTCGCGCACCAGGCCGACCGTCGAGCGCAGCACGTTGCGGTCGATGACGAGACCGGGCGCGGCCTCGCCGGTCGGCGGGATCAGCAGGCTCGCCGCCCAGCACAGGACCGCGAAGCCCATCACCAGCCCGCCGAAGACCGAGGGCCCCCCATGCGTGACCGCCAGGCCGCCCGCGATCGTGCCGGTCAGGATGGCCAGGAAGGTCGCCGCCTCGATCAGCGCGTTGCCGGCCGGCAGCTCGGCCCGCAGCAGGTGATCGGGCAGGATGCCGTACTTGATCGGCCCGAACAGCGCCGCGATGGCGCCGAACATCACCAGGGCCACGAACAGGATCGGGACCGAGGCGAGGACGAAGCCGAGCACCGCCACCGCGGCGGCGCCGATCTCGGCCGCCTTGAGCCGGCGCGTCAGCCACGCCTTGTCGTGCCGGTCGGCGAGCTCGCCCCCGAGCCCCGACAGGAAGAAGAAGGGCGCGATGAACGCCGCGCCCGCGAGCGTCACCAGCGCGGCCGAGCCCCCATCCGCCCCGCCGCCCCCGCCGCCGACCCCGAACAGGATCAGGAACACCAGCGCGTTCTTGAGGAAATTGTCGTTGAAGGCCGAGAAGAACTGGCACCAGAACAGCGGCGCGAAGCGCCGCGTCGTCATCAGCGATCCGGACATGGTTGAACCTTGGTCGATGGGGGGTCTGCCGAAGGACCGGCGCCAGGGGGCGGCCCGCATTCTATCAGGTTACTCCTTGCCGATCTCCATCAGCAGGCGCTCGGCCCGGGCGTCCTCGATCCGGTTGACCATGCGCTTGCTCTCGTGAACGTCGCGGACCGTTTTCACGAGGGTCACGCAGGATTGCACCAGCATGACGACCCCCATGGCGAGATAGCCCTTGATCCAGAGATCGAGGGGCAGGAACAGGATGCCGCCCCCGACCATGGTGGCGGCCCCGAGGAAGGAGGCGTACGTGAAGGCGACCCAGGCCGAGGTGTGCTGGGTGGCGGGTTGCGTGGTCATGGGATGAGACGTCCTTCTGTGGGCAATGATGTGGCGAGACCAAAAGTGACCGGACGGTGCGGCCGGAGCACCGGCCGGCTTGCTCAGTCAGGACGCGGCCGGAGCACCGGCCGCTTTGCCGGGTCAGGACGCGGCCGGAGCACCGGCCGCTTTGGCCCGCAGGCGCTCCATGACGCCCGCGGCATTGGGACGGGTGCGGGGACCGAAGCCCGCCTCCTCCAGCCGCTCGGCGATGCCCGCGGGCTGCGCGGCGTCGAGGATGGTCATCGCTTCCGCCACGGCGGCCTCCTGCGCCTGCTTCTCGCGCAGCCGGCGCAGCGTGGCCTGCGCCTCCGCCAGCGCCGGGCCCGCGCCGGGCGCGCCCTCGCCGCGGCGGACGCGCAGGCGGCGCACCGCCTCGCCGGCCTCGGCGAGCCGCCGGCCGCGCTCCAACTCGGCGAGTTGGCGCCCGCCCTCCTGGACGGTGCGGCGCAGGGCCTCGACCTCCCTGTCGAAGGCCGCACGCGCCTCGGCCAACGACGCGAGGTCGGCCTCCAGCGCCGCGATCGCCTCGGCGGCCTCGCCGGCGAGGTCCTCCCGCCCGCCCGCCAGCGCCGCGACCGCGCGGGTCTCCAGGTCGGCGAGCCGGTCCCGCAGGCCGGCCTCGCGCTTGGCGTCGGCGCCCTGCTGAGCCATCGCCTGCGCCAGGGCCCGGCGGCTGCCGTCGAGGGCGGCCGCGGCCTCCCGGATCTGCTGCTCGAGGAGGGGAAGCGCGTGCTGGTCCAGGACGTCCTCGCAGGCGCGGGCGGCGGCCCCGCGGGCGAGGGTGGCGAAGATCCGGAGCATGAAGGACCTCATGAACGTTGTTCACGAGGCCACGATACACGTCCCTGAACATGGTTCAAGCAGAATTTTGAACGACGTTCACGCGCCGCGGAGGGAGCGAGGTGGAATGACGACGGAGGAGCGCCGCGAGCAGCTGCGCCGGGCGCTGGTCGATGCGGCGGAGGCGGCCATCGTCGAGGGGGGGCTCGGCGCCCTCAAGGCGCGCGACCTCGCCAAGGCGGTGGGCTGCGCGGTGGGTGCGATCTACACGGTCTTTCCCGACCTCGACGCGCTGATCCTCAGCGTGAACCTGCGCACGCTGCAACTCTTCGAGAGCACGATCACGGCGGTGCGGACCGCGACCGGGGAGGGCGGCGCGGCGCACGCGGACCGAGGGGCGGCGACCGAGGACCTGGTGCGGCTGGCGGTGAGCTACCTGCGCTTCGCCATCCAGCACCCGGCCCGCTGGCGCGCCCTGTTCCAGCACCGGATGGCGGTGGCGCCGCCGGCATGGTTCCTGCGCGAGCAGGTGCGCCTGTTCCAGCACATCGAGGCGCCGCTGGCGGTGCTGCGGCCCGACCTCGACGAGGCTGCCCGGGCCCTTCTGGCCCGCACGCTCTTCTCCGCCACGCACGGCATGGTAAGCCTCGGCCTCGATGAGAAGTTGATGACGCTGAGCGAGCCGGTCCTGCGCCGCCAGATCGAGACCGTCGTCGCCGCGATCGGGCTCGGCCTGACCGGCCCGGCGCGGCCGCCCGAGGAGGTGACACCGTGAGCCATCATCCCGATCCGCCCGCGACCCCGCCCGCATCCCCGCCGGTGACGATCCCGATGCTGCAGGCTTGGCGCGCCGAGGGGCGCCGGATCGTGATGGTGACGGCCTACGACGCCGCGATGGCCCGGCTCGTCGACCCGGTGGTGGACGTGATCCTGGTCGGGGACAGCGTCGGTAACGTCTGCCTCGGCTTCGACAACACGCTGCCGGTCAGCCTCGCGATGATGAACCACCACGTCGAGGCGGTGGCCCGTGCCCGGCCGCGCGCGCTCCTCGTGGCCGACATGCCGTTCCTGACCTTCCACCTCGACCTCCCCGACACGATCCGCAACGCCGGCGGCTTCCTGCAGCGCGGGGCGGCGGCGGTGAAGCTCGAGGGCGGCGCCGCGCGGGTGCCGGTGGTGGAGGCGCTCGTGGCCTGCGAGATCCCCGTGATGGGGCATCTCGGGCTCACGCCCCAGAGCGTGAACGCCATGGGCGGCTTCAAGGTGCAGGGGCGCGCGGTCGCGCAGGCGCGCCGCATCGTCGAGGACGCCAAGCGCCTCGAGGATGCGGGCTGCTTCTCGCTCGTGCTGGAGGGGATCCCGGCGGAACTGGCGGCGCGGATCACCGAGGCGCTGGCGATCCCGACCATCGGCATCGGCGCGGGGCCGCACTGCGCCGGGCAGGTCCTCGTCCTGCACGATCTCCTCGGGCTGCTGCCCGGCCGCAAGGCGAAGTTCGTGCGCACCTACGTCGACGGCTACGGCCTGCTCCAGGCCGGTCTGGCGGCCTACGCGGAGGACGTGCGCGCCGGCCGCTTCCCTGGGCCGGAGGAATCCTACGCCCTGCCGGAGGCGGTGCGGGCGGCTCTGGACTGATGCGGCCGGCGCGCCGGGAAGCCCGGGCGATCAGCCCCCACCTCCGCCCGGGCGTCGGTCGCCTCGGTGCCGGGAATGCCGAGCAGCCGCGCCAGGTCGGGCCGGGCCTCCGCGCCGAGCAGGTCCGCCAGGGTGGCGCCGTCGAGCACCGCCAGGAAGGCGGCGAGCGCCTCCCCGAGCGCGCGCTTCAGGCGGCAGGAGGGCGTGACCGCGCAGGCGCCGCCGGCGAAGCACTGCGGATGCCGCCGCGGCCCTGCAGCGTGCGGACCAGCCCGAGCCGCCCGACCTGTCCGTGAACGGCGCCCGGAACGGCCGCGTCCACGCCATGCGGGATCATGTCCGCAGCCTCGCGGCGGGGCGGGACAATGTCCGCCTGCACACCGTCCACGAGGCGCCGGACGCCCAGGACCGGGCCGGAGAGGATTCGACGGGGCGGGCCTGATCACCGCCGAATGGCTCGCCGCCCGGACGCCCTCGGACCGCGCCACCGACTGCCTGTGCGGCCCCAGGCCCTTCCCGGCCGCGCTGGTGAACGGCTTGTCGCGCCGCGGCGTGCCCGAGGAGCGGATCCGCGTCGCGTTCGTCGGCCCGGCCGACGCGCTGGAAGAGGCGCCGCTCGCCGCCCGAGCCCTCAGCGGCCGAGGAAAGCGGGCACCCGCCGCAGGGCGTCCTCCCGGGCGGCGGGGTCGGTGCCCACATGCGCGACGCCGTCCTGGTTCACCGTGTAGGCGAGGCCCCGCCGCTCCCGGACGGGCAGGTTCGGGGCGTCGAAGTCGTGGTAGGCGCCCGGATAGACGACGAGCTCGACCGGGGATCCCTCCGCCCGGGCGGCCTCGGCGAGGCCGCGGCAGGGCTCGGCCCCGGTCCAGTCGTCGGCCCCGCCGACCAGGATCAGGACCGGGATCGCCGCGTGCCAGCCCCGCTCGGCCGGGATGCGGCAGCCCGGATAGAAGGCGACCGCCTTCGCGAAGCCGGGACCCTCGAAGGGGTCGCGCGCGCCCGCGCGGGTGACGTGGAGCAGGGTCGTGCCGCCGTTCGACCAGCCGAGCAGGCTGACGGCGCGGGACTCCACGTCGGGACGCCCCTGCAGGTAGGCCTTGGCCGCGAAGGCGTCGCCCAGGCGCTCGCGGCCGGGCCGCACGACCCGGCCGGTCATGCCGCATTGCGAGCCCACGCCTCGGGACCCGAAACTGTCCGGCATCAGGACCAGGAACCCCGCGGCGGCGAGGCGCTCGCCCCAATCCGCGTGGCGGGCGTTCAGCCGCCCGTCCCGGTCGAAGAGCCCGCCGCAGCCGTGCAGGGCGACCACGGCCGGGTGGCGCCCCGCCGCCGCAGGGCGGAAGAGCAGGGCCTGGATCGGCTGGCCGTCGGCCGACGGGAAGGTCACCTGCTCGGGCTGCGCCGCGGCGCTCGCGCCGAGCGTCAGCGCGCCGAGGAGGGCGAGGAGGAGCCGGGTCACCGCGAAACTCCCTGGGCCGAACGGGGCGTCGCCGCCGAACTCCGCCCCAGGACGGGCGGCGCAGCGCGGCGCCAGAATGGTCCCGGTTCCCCGCGCCCCTGGCAAGCGCCCGCCGCCCGCCGTTCACCGGAGATCGCCGCGGCATGCCCCGCGCCCGCCGCCCCGATCGCGGTGGGCGCGACGGCGCCCGGAAGGCGCGGCCGCGGCGCGGGCAACCCCTCGACGGATCGGCTCCTGCGTATTCTTCGGAAGGCGCGCGCCTGCCGCAACCCGGTACACGTTCGGCCGCGAATGGACGCGGAATGGAGGCGCCCGTGCCGTCGACCCCTCCCGGGCCGCTCCCCTACCTGGCCCCGATCGACGGCCTGCGCGCCCTGGCGATGGCGGCGGTCCTGGCCTCGCACCTGCCTTGCCCGGACGTCCCGCCGGCCCTGGCCGTGCCCTGGCACCTCGCCAACGAGGCCTGGGTCGGCACCGTCGCGGTCGACGTCTTCTTCGTGCTGAGCGGCTTCCTCATCACGCGCATCCTGCTCCGCCAGATCCTGCTCACCGGACGGGTCGATCTCGGCCGGTTCTACCTCAACCGGGCGCTGCGCATCGTCCCGGCCTACTACGTCTGCCTGCTCGTCGCGACGCTCCTCGTCCGGCACGTCTCGCCCTACACGGTGAGCGCGCTGACCTACACGCTGAACTATTATCAACCCCTGCATCCCGCGTCGTTCACGATGGAGCACGCGTGGTCCCTGGCGGTCGAGGAGCAATTCTACCTGGTCTGGCCGCTCCTCCTCGCCCTGGTGCCGCTCGCCTGGGTCCGCTGGCTGACGCGGGCCGTCCTCCCGGGGATCGCGGTGCTGGCCGCGGTCGCGCTGGCCGAGAGCCTGCCCGCCGAGCTCTCGGCGGAACTCATCTACAAGTCGCTGCCGACGCGGATGCTCTCGCTGTCCCTCGGCGCCTGGATCGCGTTCCGGGAGGCGGAGGGACGATCCGCCTCGGGCCTGTCCTGCCTCGCGACGGTCGCGGCCGGGATCGCCACGATGGGGCTCGGCCTCCTCGGGCGCAGGCTCGGCTACGTCCCGGCCGGCGGCTGGTACTGGTGCCCGACCCTGGTCGGCTGCGCGCTGCTCAGCTACGGGATCGTCGCGCACCTCGCGGTCGGCCGCCCGGCCTCCTGGCTGTCCGGCCTGCTCGCCGCGGCGCCGCTGCGCTCCCTCGGCCGGATCTCCTACGGCACTTACCTGTACCATCTCGTCGTCATCTACGCGCTGGGCGTGCACGAGGCGCAGCTGGGCGGGCGGGTTCCCGCCGGGCTCACGGTCGCGACCGCCCTGGGGTTGAGCCTCGCGCTCGGCGCCCTCTCGCATCGGCTCGTCGAGCGGCCCTTCCTGCAGCTGCGCGACGCCGCGTGGCGCCTGCCGAGTCCCCGCCGGTTGCGGCCTGGCAGGCCAGGCCCCGCCGCGTAGGCGCCGGCTTGCCGGTGCCGTCGTTCATCGGGCGTCCAGCGCGGCCGCGCTAACCAGCGCCGCGGGGGACCGGCGCGGCCGGTCCGGCCAGCCCGCGGCGAGGAGTGCCCGCCCGTGATGCGACCGCTGCGTCCCGCCCGCCCCGTCGTCCTCGCCGGCCTCGTCGTCCTCGCCGGCCTCGTCGTCCTGGCCGCCCCGGCGCTCCCCGGCGCCCCGCGCGCCGCGACCCTGGAAGCCACCTACCGGGTGACGCTGGCGGGCCTGCCGGTCGGGACGGCGACCCTGCGCACCGAGATCGGGGCCCGGCGGCGCTACGCCCTGCGCCTCGACGCGACCCTGAGCGGCCTCGCCAGCGTGCTCTGGGGCGGCAAGGGCACCGCCACCGCCCAGGGCGGCCTCGCCGAGGCGGCGGTGCGGCCCCAATCCTTCGCGCTCGATGCCGATTACGGCGGCACGCCGATCAGCGAGCGCATGAGCCTGGATGCTGGCCGGCTCGTCGCCGTGCACATGACGCCGGATGCGCGGGCGAAACCCGACCGTGTGCCGGCGCGGCCCGGCGACGACCGCGACGTCGTCGACCCGCTCTCGGCCCTGATCGGTCCGCAGCTGAGCCCGCCCGGCGCCCCGACCGCGCGCGATTGCGACCGGACATTGCCGGTCCATGACGGCACGGCGCGCTTCGACGTGCCCCTCGGCGAGGGGCAGGCGATGACCTTCGACGGCCCCGGCTACGCGGGCCCTGCCGTGCTCTGCCGGGCCCGCTACGTGCCGCTCTCGGGCCATCGGCCGAAGCGCTGGGTCGTGCGCGCCATGCAGGAGAATCGCGACCTGCGCGTCTGGCTCGCCCCGGTCGGGTCCAGCCGCGTCCTCGCCCCCGTGCGCATCGCGGTGGGCACGACCTTCGGCACGGCGATGGCGGAGGTCACCGCGTGGCGCCTCGACGAGCCGGGTGGCCGCTGATCCCGGCGGCCATCTCCCATGACAGCTGGTTCGGTTCCCGAACCTTCGTGACGTCGTTGGCGTGTATCGCACGTTCGAGATGTCCCGGGCTCGGCCGGCGCCACCCTGTCGGGCTTCCGCGGCCCGCGCGCCGCGGCGGCGACCGCGCGGCCGGGAACCTTTTCGATCCTCCTGCGGTTGCGGGCTGACTTGCGAGCGGCCCGCCCCCGGGCAGGGCCCCGCACAGGAGGACACGCGATGAACAAGCTCGTTCGTGGAACGCTGACCGCCAGCATCCTGGTCCTCGGTGCCGCAACCGCCTACGCGCAGGGCGGCGCTGGCGGCGGAGGCGGGGCCGGCGGCGCGGGTGGCGGGGCCGGCGTCGGGGCGGGCGGCGGCGCGAGCGGCGGAGGCGCGGGCGGCGGTGTCGGCGGGGCGGGCGGCCCGGGCGGCGGGGCCGGTGCGGGCGGCGCGCGCGGTGCGGCCGGGGGACCCGGCGGAGCCGGCGGCGGTGCCGCGGCCCAGGGGGCCGGCGGCGAGCGCGGCGGTGCCGCGGCCGGGGGCGAGCGCGGCACGGCGGGTCAGCCGGGCGGCCGCGCGGCGGAGGGATCGGGCCGAACCGGCGGCGCCGGGGAGGCGGGCACGCAGCGCGCCGGCGAGCGGGCCGGCGAGCGCGGCGAGCGCGACACGACCCGCGGGGCCGAGCGCGGCGGCGACAAGGGTGAGCGGGGCGAGAAGGGTGAGCGCGCGGCGGAGCGCGGCGAGCGCGGCACCGAGCACGGTGCGGGGCGCGGCGAGCGCACCGGGGCCATCGGCGAGGCGCGCGGGGCGGCGTCCCGGCTCGACACCCATCAGCGCACCGAGTTCCGCCAGACCATCGTGAATTCCGGCGTGCGGCCGCTGCGGGATGTCCACTTCTCGCTGTCGGTGGGCACGGCGGTGCCGCGCTCGGTCACCCTGCACGCGCTGCCGCCGGCCATCATCTCGCTGGTGCCGGCCTATCGGGGCTTCCGCTACGTGCTGGTCAACGACGAGATCGTGATCATCGATCCGGACACCTACGAGATCGTCGACGTCATTCCGGCCTGATCCCGTCCCGCGTCACGGTCGGCATGGCCCTTCCCCGCGCCGCGGGGGAGGGCTTTTTTCTGCACGCCGCGGCGATGGAGCGATCCGTCCCTGGTCACGCCACGTCGAGGCCGAGATCGATGATCGCCGCGCTGTGGGTGATCCAGCCGGCGGAGATCAGGTCGACGCCCGAGGCCGCCACCGCGCCCACCGTCTCGCGGGTGATCCGCCCGGAGGCCTCGCTGATCGCGCGGCCGTCGATCATCGCGACGGCGCGGCGCAGCGCGTCCGGCGCCATGTTGTCGAGGAGCACCGCGTCGGCCCCCTCCGCCAGCGCCTCCTCGAGCTGGGCCAGGGTGTCCACCTCCACCTCGATCTTGACGAGGTGACCGGTACCGGCCCGGGCGCGGCGGATCGCCGGCCCGACGCCGCCCGCCACCGCCACGTGGTTGTCCTTGATCAGCACCGCGTCGTCGAGGCCGAAACGGTGGTTCGACCCGCCGCCCGCCCGCACCGCGCGCTTCTCCAGGGCCCGCAGGCCCGGCGTCGTCTTGCGGGTGCAGACGATGCGGGCGGGGCCGTGCGCCCGGGCTGCCTCGACCAGCGAGGCCGTGGCGGTGGCGACCCCCGACAGCCGGCAGAGCAGGTTGAGCGCCACCCGCTCCGCCGACAGGATCGCCCGGGCCGGGCCGGAGAGGTGCATCACCGTCTCCCCCGGCGCGACCTGGCTGCCGTCCGGCCGCGCGATCGACACGGCCACCTCGGGATCGAGGAGCGCGAAGGCGAGCGCCGCCGCGTCGGTCCCGGCGACCACGCCCGCCTCGCGGGCCGCGATCACCCCCGAGAAGCGGGCCTGGGCGGGCACGATGCTGTCGGTGGTGAGGTCGCCCGCTCGGCCGAGATCCTCCAAGAGCGCGGCCCGGACGACGGGCTCGACCAGGAGGCGCGGCAGGGGCGGGAGCGAAAGGGCGTCGGTCATCGGACCTCCTCGACGGCGAGGGTTTCGGCGAGGCGGCGCGCCTCGCCCAGGGTGATGTCGGCGTGGCGCGGTGCCTCCTGCGCCGGGTGGTCCGCCCGCCAGTGGGCGCCGCGGCTCTCGCGCCGCCGCAGGGCGGCCGCGGCGACGAGGAGCGCCACGCTCGCCCCGGGCGCCCCGGCGGCGTCGAGGGCGGCGAGCCGCGCCAGCGCCCGGCCGAGGCCCGGAGCGTCGCGCACCACCCCGACCGCCCCGGCCATCAGGTCGCGGATCTCGGCGCAGGTCCCCCGGCCGGGCGCCGCTCCCGCAACGGGCTCAAGCGCGGTGCGCCCGGCCGCCTCGCTCCCGCGGAGATCCGCCGCGATCCAATCCGCGAAGGCGAGCGCTTCGAGCAGCGAGTTGCTGGCGAGGCGGTTCGCCCCGTGCAGGCCCGTGCAGGCAACCTCGCCGCAGGCCCACAGGCCGGGCAGCGAGGCGCGCCCGCGCGCGTCCACCCGGATCCCGCCCATGTGGTAGTGGGCCGCCGGGCGGACCGGGATCGGCGTCGAGGCCGGGTCGATCCCGGCGGCGCGGCAGAGCGCCGCCACGGTCGGGAAGCGGCGGGCGACCTCGGTGCCGCGCGCGTCCAGGAAGACGCGCTCTCCCCGCGAGGTGCGGGCGAAGATCGCCCGGGCGACGACGTCGCGGGGCGCGAGGTCCCCGCCCGCGATCCCCGCCATGACCCGCGCGCCCGCCCCGTCGACCAGCACCGCCCCCTCGCCGCGCAGGGCCTCGGTGGCGAGCGGCAGCGGGCCCCCGCCCGACACCGCGATCGCCGTCGGGTGGAACTGCACGAATTCCACGTCGCGCAGGATCGCGCCGGCCCGCGCCGCGAGGGCGATCCCCTCGCCGAAAGCCCCTTGCGGGTTGGTGGTGTCCCGGTAGAGCGCCCCGATCCCGCCGGTGGCGAGCACGACGGCGCGGGCCCCGAGGTCGACGGCCCGCCCGTCCCGGACCGCGCGCAGGCCCGCCACGCGGCCCCCTGCGTCGCGGCGCAACGCGGCCGCGCTCGCGACCACGACGTCGATCGCCGGGGAGGCCGCGACCGCCCGCTGCAGGGCGCGCAGCACGGCGAGCCCGGTCGCGTCCCCGCCCGCCTTGACGATCCGCCGCCGCCCGTGCGCGGCTTCGAGGCCGAGCGCGAGCGCGCCGCCCCGGCCGCGGTCGAAGCCGACGCCCAGCGTGGCGAGCCAGCCGACCAGGGCCGGCCCCGCCGCGGCGACGCGCTGCGCCACCTCCTGCTCGCTCAGGCCCGCCCCGGCCGCCAGCGTATCGGCGGCGTGGAGCGCGGGCGCGTCGTCCGCACCGAGCGCGGCCGCGATGCCGCCCTGCGCCCAGGCGGTCGCCGTGCCCTCGCCCAGCGGCGCGGCGGTGATCAGCGTCACCGGCAGCGGCGCCAGCCGCAGGGCCGTGGCGAGGCCGGCGATGCCGGCCCCCACCACCGCGACGCGGTCCCGGCTCACGGCCGCACCGCCAGCATGCGCTCGACGGCCCGGCGGGCGGGGGCGATCAGGTCCGCCGGCACCGTGACCTCGTGCGTCAGGGTCTCCAGGGCCCGCCGGATCTTGCGCAGGGTGATCCGCTTCATGTGCGGGCAGAGGTTGCACGGCTTGACGAACCGGATGTCCGGGTTCCGGGCCGCGAGGTTGTCGGCCATGGAGCACTCGGTGATCATCGCCACGGAGGCGGGCCGGCGCTGCTCGACGTAATGCTGCATGGCCGCGGTCGAGCCGGCGAAATCCGCCTCCGCCACCACCGCGGGCGGGCATTCCGGGTGGGCCAGCACCGTCACGCCCGGATAGGCCTCGCGCAGCTCGCGGATCTCGGCGGGGCCGAAGCGCTCGTGCACCTCGCAATGGCCGGCCCAGGACAGGATCTCGATGCCGGGCAGCTCGGCCTGCACGTTGCGGGCGAGGTACTCGTCCGGGATCAGCAGCACCCGGCTCGCGCCGAGGGACTCCACCACCGCCCTCGCATTGCCCGAGGTGCAGCAGAGGTCCGATTCCGCCTTTACGGAAGCGGAGGTGTTCACGTAGGTCACGATCGGCACGCCCGGGTAGCGCCGGCGCAGGGCCCGCACGTCCGCGGGCGTGATCGAGTCCGCGAGCGAGCAGCCCGCGGCCGCGTCCGGGATCAGGACGGTCCTGTCAGGGTTCAGGAGCTTGGCGGTCTCGGCCATGAAGTGGACCCCCGCCAGGACGATCACCTGCGCGTCGGTACGGGCGGCCTCGCGGGCGAGGGCGAGGCTGTCGCCGACGATGTCCGCCACGGTGTGGAAGATCTCGGGCGCCTGATAATTGTGGGCGAGCACCACCGCGTTGCGGGCGCGCTTGAGCGCCTGGATCGCCGCCACCTCCTCCGCCAGCGCCGGCCACTCCATCGCCGGCACGTGGCCGCTCACCCGCGCGTAGAGGTCGGGCAGGGGCAGCGTCGCCCCTGATGCACGCACCGTCGCCACCATGGCTCCCTCCGGGTTTTGCTCAAGATGAGCATTTATTCCGCGAGCCTAGACCCGGTTTCGGCGCCTGTCCAGATATGCTTCGAATGAGCATAAGGGCGCGGGCGCGCCCCGCCTCGGATCAGCCGCGCCGGCCGGGGGGCAGGCGCAGGCCGGGGGCCGGGCGCTCCAGCAGCACCTCGCGGCGGAAGCGCATCAGCCGCGCCGGGCGGCCGCCGGTCTCGCCGCTGATCGCGTCGGTCTCCTCGACGAGCCCCTGCTGGGCCACCAGGCGGCGGAAATTCTGCTTGTGCAGCCGCACCCCGGCGAGCGCCTCGACCGCGCGCTGCAGCTGGCCGAGGGTGAAGGTCGGGGGCATGAGTTCGAACACGACCGGCCGGTACTTGATCTTGCCGCGCAGGCGCCCGAGGGCGGTGGCCAGCATGCGCCGGTGATCCAGGGCCATGGGCTGCCCGGCCAGGGTCTCCGCGGCCCCCGCCTCCGGGACGAGGCCGGCCTCGAACAGCAATTCGTAGCGTTCCAGCACCCGCTCCTCGTTCCAGCCGGCCTCGGCGCTGCCGAAGGCGAGACCGATCCGGTCGTGGCGGCGGGTGCGGGCGCCCGCCTCCGGGGCGGCCTCGGCCCAGGCGGCGAGCCGGGCGCCCAGCGCGTCGAGCAGGGCGGGCCGGCCGCCGCGCCAATCCTCGTAGGGGAAGTACCGGTACCAGCTCTGCCACGCGGAATCGGCCGCCGGCTTGGCCTCGCGCACCAGGGCCAGGTAGGCGACCGAGAGGGCGTGCGGGCCGCCCCCGCCGGGCCGGCGGTCGCGGTCGCCGAACGTGTAGAGCTGCTCAACGTAGCCGAGCGTCTGTCCGGTCTTGCGCTCGACCCAAGCGCGCAGACCCCGCTCCAGCGTCGGGTGGGCCGGCTCCAGGGGGCCGGAGGGCAGGCCCTCGCCGCGGCCCGGCGGCTGGCCGGCGACCGGCACGGTGAGGACCCGCGGCTCCTCCCGGCTCGCCGCCAGGATCACGGCGGCGAGCCCGACCGTGAGGGCCGCCGCCTCGGGATCCCGCACGACCCGCACCACCTCGTCCATCCCGTCTCCCACGCGCCGGGGAGCCCTTACCACGGCGGCGGGCCGCGCCTCCACGGCCCGGGCGGGCGAATGAACCGCTTTTTCTCCAGAGACTTGCCCTGCGGACCGGCGTCCCGCCCGCGGCCGGCGCGTCATCCGGCATCCGGTTGATGGCTTCGTCATCTCCGATTTCGGCCATGCGGATGTCGGCGTCGCTCAGGCGCCGCGCTCAGGCGCCGCGCTTAGGCGCCGCGCAGGCGCGTGAGCCGGGAGCCGCTTCGATCGAGCCGATCCCGTATCACCCGTCGTCGCGGCGATAGGGGGTGCAGGTCTCGTAGTCGCGAAGCGCCTGCCGGACGTAGCCGGCCTCCCGGCGCAGGTAATCCGCGATCGCGCGGCGCAGGCCCGGATCGGCGATGTCGTGGGCCGAGTGCATCACGACCGGCCGGTAGCCCCGGGCCAGCTTGTGCTCGCCCTGCGCGCCGGCCTCGACGCGGCGCAGGCCGCGCGCGATCGCGAACTCGATCGCCTGATAGTAGCAGACCTCGAAATGCAGGAACGGGTGGTCCTCGATGCAGCCCCAGTTCCGGCCGTAGAGCGCCGCGTCGCCGATCAGGTTGATGGCGCCCGCCACGTAGCGGCCCTCCCGCCGCGCCATCACCAGGAGCACGCGCTCGGGCATGCGCTCGCCCAGGAGCGAGAAGAAGCGGCGGTTCAGGTAGGGCCGGCCCCACTTGCGCGAGCCCGTATCCATGTAGAACCGGTAGAACGCGTCCCAATGGGCCTCGGTCAGGTCCGATCCGGTCACCCACTCGACCGTGAGACCGCCGGCGAGGGCGTCCCGCCGCTCCCGCCGCAGCACCTTGCGCTTGCGGGAGGCCAGCGCCCCGAGAAAGTCCTCGAAGCCGGCATAGCCCTGGTTCTCCCAATGAAACTGCTGGTCGATGCGCTGCAGCAGGCCGAGCTCCCCGGCGCGGCGCCACTGCGCCTCGGGCATGAAGGTCAGGTGGATCGAGGAGGCCTTGGTCTCCTGGCGCAGGGCCCGCAACCCCGCGATCAGGGCGGAGGCGGCCTCCTCGGGCGGCTCGCCGGGCGCCACGAGCAGGCGCGGCCCGGTCACCGGCGTGAAGGGCACGCTGACCTGGAGCTTCGGGTAGTACGCGCCGCCGGCCCGCGCGTAGGCATCGGCCCAGCCGTGATCGAAGACGTACTCGCCCTGCGAGTGGGATTTGAGGTAGCACGGCGCGACGCCGACGAGCCGTCCGGCGCGCTCAACCGTCACGTGCAGCGGCAGCCAGCCGCTGCGCCCCGAGACGCAGCCCGCCTCTTCCAGGGCCGACAGGAAGGCGTGGGTGACGAAGGGATTGTGGGTCTCGCCGGTCCCCGCGAGGGATTCCGCCGAGAGGGCGCAGCGGTCCCACTCGGCCGCCGGGATCTCGGCGATCCGCGGCACGACGCGCACCGTGAGGGCGTCCGGCGAGGCCGGGCCGCATTCTGCTTCGCCGCCGCTCTCCATCGCCCCGGACCTAGAGCCGGCGGCCGAGCTGGGCAAGGCGCCGCGACGCCGCGGAGCCGCCGCGCCGCCCGCGCGTTCCCTCCCGGCGAACCGGAGGTCCCTCACCGTGAACCCGATGGCCGAAGCCTGGGATGCCCGCATCGACCGCGCGACGGAGCGGCTGCCCGCCCGCGCGCGGCGGACGATCACGTGGCTCAGGGCCCCGGCCCGGCGCTGGATCCGCATCCCGGCGGCCCTGCTCCTGATGCTGGGCGGGCTGCTCTCGATCCTGCCGGTGCTCGGCCTGTGGATGCTGCCCCTCGGCCTCGCCCTGCTGAGCGAGGACCTGCCGGTCATGAAGGCGCCGCTGGAGCGCGCGGCCCGCTGGATCGAGCGGGCGTGGCGCCGGGGTTTCCCCAACCGGAGAGCGTGACGCTTGCGCCACGCACCCGCCCCAAGTTGCGGAGCGCCGCCGCGGACAGCCATCGTTCAGACTTGATCCATCATCATGTGACGATCCTCACAGAACGAGGGGTCGGTTTGCCGGATGCTGGCGCCACGTTCGAAAGCGGATCGAGTCATGACCCACCTGTATTTTCACTGTGGTCGCGCCGGCGAGCTGCTCCTCGACTACCGCGGGGCTGACGTGAGCGACCTGAGCGAAGCCCGTGACCGTGCCTTGGCGGTCGCCCGCTCGATGATGGAGACGGCCTACGGGCACGAGGATTTCTCGGATTGGTTCGTCTGCGTCGGCGACGAGGAGGACGAGGAGCTGCTGCGCATCCCGTTCACCTCGGCCCTGCCGACCTTGCACTGAGGCGCCTTTCCCCGTTTCGCGCGCCGCCGGGGCCGGGCGCCCCGGCCTCAGAGCGCGTCCGAGAGGCTGACCTCCTGGTCCTGCGTGAGCGCCACCGCGGCCGGCAGGCCGCGCCATTCCAGCATCAGCATCACGGCGGCGAGCAGCGCCAGCGCGACCGTGACCAGGATCGGCGTGACGGCGCGGGCATGGCCGCGCAGCATGCGCAGGATCGCGCAGCCCAGCACGAAGCCGAAGGCCGACAGGACGGGAGCGACCTGGATGTGCATGCTGAACCCCGCGCGGAGCGTCGGATCGCAGCCTGCCAGAGGCGCGGCGCGCGCGCATCGGGCATTTGCATGACGCTGCGTCGGATCGGCCGCACGGCACCTCGGCGGAATGCCTCCGCGCCGTCGCCGCGGAGGTGCCGCGGACAGCCCGGTCCCGGCGACGCTGCGCGCCGGGCCGACCCGTGCTAGACGGCGCCCGAGCGGAGGGCCTGCCATGCGGGCGGAGCGGGCGAGCGGGGAACCGGAGCGCGACGCGGAGCGGGCCGCGTTCCGCTACGAGGCGATCGCGCCGATCACCGACTTCCAGAACGTCCTCGACGAGGCGGCCTACCGGCCGGTGCCGGATTCGTGGTGGGTCGCGCTCACGGACGTGGTCGATTCGACGGCCGCCATCGCGGTGGGCCGCTACAAGGCGGTGAATTTCGCGGGCGCGGCCGCCATCGCGGCCGTGCGCAACGCCCTCGGCGGGCGCGACCTGCCCTTCGTGTTCGGCGGGGACGGGGCGACGCTGCTGCTCGCCCCGGAGGAGGTCGAGGCGGCCCGCCGGGCGCTCGCCGCCACCGTGGCCTGGGTCGCGGCCGAGCTGGATCTCACCCTGCGCGCCGCCCTGGTGCCGGTCGCGGCGATCCGCGAGGCCGGGTTCGACCTGCGGGTCGGCCGCTACGCGCCCTCGCCGCACGTCGCCTACGCGATGATGACCGGGGGCGGGCTCGCCTTCGCCGAGCAGGCGCTCAAGGCGGGGCGCCACGCCGTGCCGCCGGCCGCGGGGGAGCGGCCGGACCTGACCGGCCTCTCCTGCCGCTTCTCGCCGGCCCGGGCGCGCCACGGGCTCATCCTGTCGGTCCTCGTCGTCGGCCGGCCCGGGGCCGATCCCGCCGCCCTGCGGGCGGTGATCGGCGACGTGCTGCGGATCGTGGCGGCCGCTCCCGCCATGGGGCGCCCCCTGCCGGACGGGGGACCGCCCCTGCGCTGGCCCCCCGCCGGGCTCGCCCACGAGGTCCGCGCCCGCGCGGGGCCGCGCCTGCTCGGCCGCCTGCGCCTCGGCCTGCACACCCTGGCGGCCCATCTCCTGTTCCGCTTCCGCATCCCGGTCGGCGGCTTCTCGCCCGACCGCTACCTGCATGAACTCGTCGGCAACGCCGATTTCCAGAAATACGACGACGGCCTGCGCATGACGCTCGACTGCGACGAGGCCGTCGCGGCGGCGATCGAGGCGAGGCTCGCCGCCGCGGAGGCGGCCGGCCTCGTCGTCTTCGGGCTGCACCGCCAGGACGCCGCCCTGACGACCTGCATCACCCCGGTGCCGAGCGCGAGCGACCACGTCCACTTCATCGACGGCGACGGGGGCGGCTACGCCCGCGCCGCCCAGGCCCTGAAGGCGAAGCTCGCCGCCTGAGCGGGCCGCCCGATATGTGTCCGGATCGGCGGACGGGACGGCCCGCGGGCGACGCCTGCGGGCGGAGCCGGGACCGGGGAGGAGCCGATGGACATCGTGGCCGACGTGCGCCCGCCGGAGATCCCGTTCCTCGGCCCCCTCGACCCCGTCACCGCCGCCGCCGTGCGCGCGCGCCTGGAGCCGATCGCGGTGCCGGGCGGCGCGGTGCTGTTCGAGCAGGACGCGCCCGCCGACGCGCTCTACGCCCTCGTCTCGGGGGCGATCGGGATCTCGGCGCGCGACCCCCTCACGGGGGAGGCGCGGCCCGTCGCCCGCGTGCGCCCGCCCGAGACCGTGGGCGAGATGGCCCTCCTCTCCGGCGAGCCGCGCTCGGCCACCGCGACGGTGCTGCGCGATTCCGCCCTGCTGCGATTGTCGAAGCGCGCCTTCGACGACCTCGTCGCCCGCCACCCGGCGACGATGCTCTACTTCGCCCGGCTCCTGGCCTCGCGGCTGCGCAGCGCCTCGGCCTGCACGCCGGTGGCGACGACGCCGATGACCTTCGCGGTGATCGGCGTGACCGAGGGCGTCGACGTGCCGGCCTTCGCGCGGGGCTTCGCGGCGGCCCTGCCCGGGCGCTCGGCCCTGCTCACCGCCTGGCCCGACGACGCGGACGAGACCTGGTTCCACGCCCTGGAGACCGCGCAGGACCAGGTCGTCTACGCGGCCGAGGCGCCGGGCTCGGGCTGGGCCAATCTCTGCCTGCGGCGGGCCGACCACGTCCTGCTGCTGGCCGCGCCCGGGCGCCGGCCCGGCGCGGCCTTCTCGGGTCGGATCACCATGCCGATGCAGGGCTGGACCCACCAGGACCTCGTCGTCCTCAACCCCGCCGACGCGCAGCGGCCCGGCCCGCTCGACCCGGCGCTGGCGGCGCTGCCGGTGGAGCTCCGCCTCCAGGCCCGGGCCGGGAACGCCGCCGACCTCGCCCGGGTCGCCCGGCTCGCCGGAGGGCGCGCCCGGGGGCTCGTGCTCGGCGGGGGCGGGGCGCGCGGCTTCGCGCATCTCGGCGTGATCCGGGCGCTCACCGAGGCCGGCCACGCGGTCGACCTCGTGGCCGGGACCAGCATGGGCGCGGTGGTGGCCGCCAGCCTCGCCATGGGCTGGGACCTGGAGGAGATCGGCGCCCACACGGTGGCGGCCTTCGTGGCGAGCTCGCCCCTCAACGACTACACGCTGCCGATCACCGCCCTCACCCGCGGCGCGAAGGTGGACCGCCGCCTCGCCCAGCATTTCGGCGAGGCGCGGATCGAGGATCTCTGGCTGCCCTACTTCTGCGTCTCCTCGAACCTGACCACCGGCGCGGCGATGATCCACCGGGCGGGGCCGCTCGTGACGGCCCTGCGCGCCAGCATCGCGGTCCCGGGCCTGCTGCCGCCGGTCCTCCACCCGGAGGGCGTGCTGGTGGACGGGGGCGTGATGAACAACCTGCCGGCCGATCTGATGGCGGGCCTGCGCCGCGGCACCGTGCTGGCGGTCGACGTGGCGAGCGACCTCGCCCTCGCCACCATGCCCGAGCGCCCGTTCCGCTCCCGGCTGGTGCGCCGCGCCCTCGGGGTGCCCTTCGCGATGCCGGGCATCGCCCAGATCCTGCTGCGGGCCGCCACCGTGTCGAGCGACGCCTCGGCGGCGATGGCGCGGGGCCGGGCGACGGCCTTCCTGCAGCCGCCCCTCGCCGGCATCGACCTGCGCGCGTGGCGCAGCTACGCGGCCGTGGCCGAGATCGGCTACCGGCACGCCCGCGCCAAGCTGGAGGAGGGCGCCCTGGAGGGCTGGGCGGCGGGGCGCGCCGGGTGATCGCGGGGCCTCGGGCCGCCGGTCCCCGGGCTGCGCGGCGGCAGGGCGCCGCGTGGCTGCGGTCATGGCTGCGGTCATGGCTGCGGTCATGGCGGCGGTCGCGAAACCCGAACCTCTCCCAGGCCGAAGCCGCCGCGGCGCTCGGGGTCAGCCTGCGACGTGGCGCGACCACGAGAGCGGGACGCACCTTCTGCCGAAGACGGTGCGCCTCGCGGCGATCGGGCTCGATCATCAGGGAGGCCGCCTGAGCCCGGCCGTGCCATGGTGCGCGGAGTTTCTCCCGCTCCTCACCCGCGCGGCGGCGCCGCGAGGCGTCATGCGTCGGGCGGCGACACGCCGTCGATGGCGAGGCGCAGGTGCTCCGGCCCCCGCAGCGACGCGCCCGGCCGATAGGGCGGCGGGTCGTCGAGGAGGCGCGGGTTGCGCAGCCGCCGCGCCAGGGCGACCAGCGCCGCCTCCGCCTCCAGCCGCGCCAGCGGGGCGCCGACGCAGAAATGCAGGCTGCCGCCGAACCCGAAATGCTGGTTGTCCTCCCGGTCCGGGTCGAACCGGTCGGGATCGGCGAAGCGGGCCGGGTCGCGGCTGCCGGAGGCGAAGAGCAGCACCACCGGCGCCCCCGCCGGGATCGTCGTCCCGGCGAGCTCGATCTCGGCCAGGGCCTTGCGGGTCCGGAAATGGACCGGCGGCTCGTAGCGCAGCAATTCCTCGATCAGCCGCGGGGCGATCTCGGGCTCGGCGCGCAGGCGCTCCAGCTGCGCGGGGAAGCGCAGCAGCGTCAGCATGCCGTTGGTGATCAAGTTCACGGTCGTCTCGTGGCCGGCGATCAGCAGCAGGATCGAGGTCGCGATCAGGTCGTAATCCCCCATCCGGCCGGCCTGCGGATCCTCGCGGGTCGCGAGCCCGGTGAGCAGGTCGTCCTTCGGGTGGCGCCGCTTGTCCTTGATCAGATCCTGCATGTAGGCGGCGATCGCGTCGAAGGTCTCGATGTTCCGGCCGAGCGCCGCCTCGTCCTGGCGCGCGTCGGGCTCGAGGGCGGTGGCGAGCTGCGTCGCCCAGCCGTGGAACCGGCCCTCGTCCTCCGGCGGCACCCCGAGGAGCTCGCAGATCACCGTGACCGGGAGCGGGTAGGAGAAGTCGTCCACGAGGTCGATCGCGCGCGCGTCCCGGCGCCGGTCGAGGAGGTCGGCCACCAGTCCGTCGACCCGGCCGTGCATGGCCCGGATCCGCTCGGGCGTGAACTCGCGCATCACGTGCCGCCGCAGCACGTCGTGGTCGGGCGGATCGCGGAAGATGAAGGGCCGGTGCTTGGTGCGGACGTGGTCCTTGAACGGGTTGATGATCCAGTCCTTGAACGGGTTGCCGGTGCGCGGGTGCGAGGTGGAGGGCAGGTCCTCCGAGCTGATGCGCGGGTCGAACAGCAGGGCCCGCAGGGCCGCGTGGGTGGTGACCACGTAGGTGCCGTCGTCCTGGAGCGCCACCGGCGCCTCGCGCAGCCGCGCGTAGAGCGGGTAGGGGTTCGGGCGGTTGGCCGGGTCCTTGACCGCGGCGAAGAGGGTCGGGTCGGGCATCGTCGTCAGCCTCGCGCCGGACTTGCGGGAAAACCGGGATCGGCGGGGGCGACGCGACCCTGGTCCGTCGCCCCGAGGATCGGCGGGAAAGCGGCGCGGGCCTCGATCCGGCCCGCGTAGGCGGGCAGCCAGCGGGTCTGGTCGAACGACACCGCCGCGACGGTGCGGCCATTCCGGCCGTAGACCGCCACGAAGCGCCGCGCGCCGAAATCGCCCTGCGTCACCGCCACGCTGTCGGCGCCGTTGGTGAGGCCCACCGACTTGATGTTCACGTCGAACTGGCTCGACCAGAAGGCCGGGATCTCGGCGTAGGGGGCGCCGGCCTGCCCGAGCAGCGTGCGGGCGGCGTGCTCGGCCTGCGCGACCGCGTGGCCCCAATGTTCGAGGGCGACGGGGCCGTCCTCGAACAGGGGGTGGGGGAAGCGCGCCACGTCGCCCGCCGCCGCGATCCCCTCGACCGCGCGGCCGTCGCGGTCGAGGACGCGGCACTGGCCGTCGCAGGCGACGCCGCCCGCATCCGCTGCCAGCCCCGAGCCGGCGAGCCACTCGGTGTTGCGCAGCGCCCCGAGCGCCACGATGACGACCGGCGCGGCGACGGTGCCGCCGCCGACGAGGCGGGCGCCCCGCACGCGGCCCTCGCCGTCCGACTCCAGGGCCTCGACGCGGGTCGAAGGACGGTAATCGACCCCGGCCTCGCGCAGCATCGCGGCCACGGCGGCGCCGATCCGGGTGCCGAGCACCGAGGCGAGCGGCGTCGGGTTCGGGTCGGCCAGCGTGACGGGTAGCCCGATCGACCGGCAGGCCGAGGCCGCCTCGCAGCCGATGAAGCCCGCCCCGATGATCAGGACGCGCCGCGGCGCCGCCGCCAGCGCGCCGCGCAGGCGCTCGGAATCGTCGCGGTTGCGCACGCTGTGGACACCGGCCAGGGCGGCCTCCGCGGCGTTCGGCCAGGGGCGCGCCCGCGTGCCCGTCGCGATCAGGAGACGGTCGAAGGGCAGGCGCTCGCCCGTCGCCAGGGCGACCTCGCGGGCTGCGAGGTCGAGGCCGACCGCCGCCGTACCGAGCCGCCAGGTCAGGTCGAGGCCGGGCCGCGAGGGCAGGGCGATGCGGTCGGCCCGCGCCTCCCCGGTGAGCACCCGCTTCGAGAGGGGCGGGCGGTCGTAGGGCGGGTAGGGCTCGTCGCCGACGAGCGTGATCGGCCCGGCATGGCCGTGCCGCCGCAGGGCCTCGGCGCCGCGCAGGCCCGCCAGCGAGGCGCCGACGACGAGGATGCGGTCCCGGTCAGCCATGGGATCCCGCCTCCTCGGGCTCGACCTCCAGCAGGATCGCCCGGACCGGGCAGGCCTGGACCGCCCGCTCGATCTCCCGGCGGCGCTCCGGCGGGGGCGCCGCGTCGTAGACCAGCACCTCCGGCCCGTGCAGGGCGAAGCTCTCGGGCGCCGCGAAGCAGCACTGGGCGTAGGCTTGGCAGCGATTGAGGTCGACGACGACGCGCATGGGCTCCTTCACCTCCTGCCGGCTCCGCCGGTGCCGGCGCCGGTCCGTGTCCCGGGCCCGCCCGCGCGGGTTCGCCGCGGCGCAACATGGCCCCGCCGACAACGCCGCGACCGGGCCGGGCGGTTCTCGCACGGGCCAATTCGCCGCGCCGCCGCAAAGGTTACGAACCGGCGAGGCGGCCGTCAGGCCGCGAAGCGCTCAGCCCGCCCGTGCGGCGCGTCGTAATCGAGGATCGGGCCCAGCGGGACGATCCCGGTCGGGTTGATGCTGGCGTGGCTCTCGTAATAGTGGCGCTTGATGTGGGTCAGGTCCACGGTCGGGCGGATCGCCGGATGCTGGTAGAGGTCGCGCAGGTAGGGCGCGAGGTTGGGATAATCCGCGATCCGCCGCAGGTTGCACTTGAAGTGCCCGACATAGACCGGGTCGAAGCGGACGAGCGTGGTGAAGAGCCGGATATCCGCCTCCGTCAGCGTCGGGCCGAACAGGAACCGACCGCGGTCGAGCCGCGCGTCCAGGGCGTCGAGTTCCTCGAACAGGGCCGTCACCGCCTCCGCGTAGGCCGCCTGGCTGGTGGCGAAGCCCGCCTTGTAGACCCCGTTGTTGACCCGGTCGTAGACGCGGGCGTTGAGGGCGTCGATCGCCTCCCGCAGGGCGTCCGGGCAGAGGTCCGGGCCGCGCGCGCCCGCGCCGTCGAAGGCGCGGTTCAGCATCCGGATGATCTCGGCCGATTCGTTCGACACGATCGTGCGGCGCTCCCGGTCCCACAGGACCGGGACGGTGACCCGCCCCGTGTAGTGCGGATCGGCCATGACGTAGATCTCGGACAGGCGCGCGGCCCCGTTCACGGTGTCGGGCCCGGCCCCGGGCGAATCGCCGAAGACCCAGCCCTCGGCGCCCATCAGCGGATCGACGACCGCGACCGAGATCGCCTGCTCCAGCCCCTTCAGGGCGCGCACGATCAGCGTGCGGTGCGCCCAGGGGCAGGCGAGGGAGACGTAGAGGTGGTAGCGCCCGGGCTCGGCCCGGAAGCCGCCGGTGCCGGTGGGGCCGGGCGCGCCGTCCGCCGTCACCCAGTTGCGGAAGGCGGAGTCCTTGCGCACGAAGCGCCCGCCGGTCTCCTTCGTGTCGTACCAGCGATCCTGCCAGACGCCGTTGACGAGCAGCCCCATGCCGATCTCCCGGATGATTCTCGACGGTGCCCGCTCCCGCGGCTCTCACGCCCGCCCGGCGAGCTTGCGCCTCGCATAGGCCTCGACGTCGAAGCGGTCGTCCGGCACGCGGTACAGGAAGCGCTCGGCCATCTCGACGAGGAGCAGGTGCGGGCGTACCCGCGCGACGTAACCCCAATCCACGCTCGCGGACCACAGGAAATGCACCTCGCGAAAGCTCTCGGCGAGGAGCCCGGTGAGGAAGAACGTGCCGAAATGCGCGCAGGAATCCCCGAACAGCACGAGGCAGCGGGGATCGGCCAGGGGGCTGTCGTTCCGGAACACCACCCGGGCGCCGACGTGGAGGTCCATCGCCCGGCCCTGCGCCTCGAAGGTCTCGACCAGGCTGTTGGCCCCGACCCGGCGCGCGTCGCGCAGGTACTCGACCATGCGGGCGACCTCGCGCGGCCGGTCCGGCAGCTTCCCGCCCAGGTCGAGCACCGCCTCCGTCTCGCGGTAGGGCCGCGCGGCCAGGTCGGCCCGCGGCGCGGCGGCGAGGCCCCGCATGATCTCCGCGTAGGCGAGCTGGCAGCCGCGCTCGGTCCAGTGCGTGTCGGTGCGCAGGAAGAGCGGGCGCTCGCCCGCCCGGGCCGCCCGCATCGGGCCGACGAGGTCGATCCAGGCGCCGGCCGCCCGCGAGCGGGCGAGCCGCGCCCCGAGGCGCCGGGCCGGCGACAGGGCCGGATCGAGGGCGATCCCGTCGAGCCGGTCCTCGTAGATGCTGAGCTTCTCGGGGATGACGACGTGGTGGTAGCGCAGGCCGAGCGCCGCCGCGCGGGCGCTGCGCCGCTCGATCAGCCGGCGCCAGCGCCACAGCAGCCAGGCATTCGGGAGGGTCGCCCGGTACTGCGCCAGGACCCGGTTGGTGCCTCCGGTGAGGAAGAGCCACCCGTCCCGCCCGACATGGACGCCATCGCGGTTTCTCGTCATGCGCGCCGCTGTAGCTTCCCCGGCCGCGCCTGAATAGCGCGGCACGCGCCTGAACAGCGCGGCACGCGCCCGAACAGCGCGGGATGCGCCCGCGCAGCGCGGCCGGCGGGATGGACAAGCCCGGCCCGCCGCGCCATCTCGCCTCGCGCATGGAGCACGCGCCCCTCATCCTCACCCTGGACCTCGACGAGGCCGCCTTCGGGCGCTTCGACGCCGAGCGCCGCACCCATTTCCCGGCCGCCCTCAACCGCATCCCGGCCCACGTCACCCTGTTCCACCACCTGCCCGGGGAGGAGGAGCGCGGCATCGTCGAGACCCTGGCGGGCGCGGCGCGGGAGGAGGCCCCGGCCGCGGTCGCGGTGACGGGCCTGCGCTTCACGGGCCGCGGCGTCGCCTACGCGCTCGACGCGCCCGCGGTGGCGGCCCTGCGCGCGCGCCTCGCCCGGGCCTTCGCGCCCTGGCTCACCGCGCAGGACCGCCAGGGCTTCCGCCCGCACGTGACGATCCAGAACAAGGTGGCGCCCGAGGCGGCGCGGGCGCTGCATGCGCGCCTCGCCGCGGACTTCGCTCCCTTCCGCGTCACCGGAACCGGCCTGCTGCTCTGGCGCTACCTCGGCGGGCCCTGGGAGGCGCGGGGCCGCTTCCCCTTCGCGGAGGCCTCGCCCCGATGACGCGCGCGCTCGACCGAATCCCCCTGCGCGGCGGCGCCGTCCTGTGGCGGCGGCTGCGGCTCAACGAGGTCGGCCCGCTCGCCTCGCTGCTCGCCGTCAGCCTGTTCGGCTTCGGCTTCTTCAAGCTGGCCGGGGAGGTCTCGGAGGGCGACACCAAGGCGCTCGACGAGCGGCTGCTGCTGGCCCTGCGCCGGCCCGGCGACCCCGCCCAGCCGATCGGCCCCCACTGGCTGCCCGAGACGATGCGGGACATCACCGCCTTCGGCAGCGTCTTCGGCATCGTCTACGTCACCGCCTGCGTGGCGCTCTACCTCGCCGGCACGCGGCGCTGGCGGGCGGCCCTGTTCGTCCTCGCCGCGGTCGGGGGCGGCGAGCTGCTCTCGACGATGCTCAAGCTGGTCTTCCGGCGCCCGCGCCCGGACCTCGTCCCGCACGGGATGGAGACCTTCACGGCGAGCTTCCCGAGCGGCCACGCCATGCTCTCGGCGATCGCCTACCTGACCCTGGCGATCCTGCTCGCCCGGATCTCGCAGGGCCGGCGGGTCAAGGCCTTCGTGCTCGCGCTCGGGGTCGCGACGACGCTGCTCGTCGGGATCAGCCGGGTCTATCTCGGGGTGCACTGGCCGAGCGACGTGCTCGCCGGCTGGTGCATCGGCGCCGCCTGGGCCTCCCTCTGCTGGTTCGTCGCGCTGCAGCTCCAGCGCCGGCACGTGGTCGAGGCGCCCGATCCGCCGCCGCCCGCCTGAGCCTTGCGGCGGCGGCCCGGCTCTTCTAAGCATCATTCGCCGAAGGGGTCACCGGTTCGGTGGCGAAAAATCATGCGAGAACAAGGGGCTAAGCGGAATTGCGGCGTGCGATTCGGCTTCGCCAGGAGACGAGCCGAACGGAGAGAGACGGGATGGAGTACGAGAACATCCGGGTCGAGACGCGCGGGCGGGTCGCCCTCATCACGCTGCACCGGCCCGCGCAGCTCAACGCCCTCTGCGGGCCGCTGGTGGCCGATCTCAACCACGCCCTCGACGGCTTCGACCGCGATGACGGGATCGGCTGCATCATCCTGACCGGCTCCGAGAAGGCCTTCGCGGCCGGCGCCGACATCGCCGAGATGCGCGACCGCACCCATCCGGAATTCGCCATGGCGGATCCGTTCGGCGAGTGGGACAGGGTCGGCCGGCGGCGCAAGCCGATCATCGCGGCGGTGGCCGGCTACGCCCTCGGCGGCGGCTGCGAACTCGCCATGATGTGCGACTTCATCCTGGCGGCCGAGACCGCGAAGTTCGGCCAGCCGGAGATCAAGCTCGGGGTCATCCCGGGAGCGGGCGGCACGCAGCGCCTGACCCGGGCGGTGGGCAAGGCCAAGGCGATGGAGCTCTGCCTGACCGGGCGCCTGATGGACGCCGCGGAGGCGGAGAGGTCCGGCCTCGTCGCCCGGATCGTGCCGGCCGCCGACCTCCTCGCCGAGGCCTGGAAGACCGCCGAGACCATCGCGGCGATGTCGCTGCCCTCCGTCATGACCGTGAAGGCCTGCGTGGACCGCGCCTTCGAGACGAGCCTGAGCGAGGGCGTGCGCTACGAGCGCGGCGTGTTCTACGGCCTCTTCGCCACCGCCGACCAGAAGGAGGGCATGGCCGCCTTCCTGGAGAAGCGCAACCCCAACTTCGAGCACCGCTGATGACCATCACCTTCGCGCAGGTCGAGGCCGCCGCGCACCGCCTCGACGGCGTCGCCCACCGCACGCCCGTCCTCACCTCGCGCACGGCCGACCAGCGCACGGGCGCCCGCCTGTTCTTCAAGGCGGAGCCGCTGCAGCGCGCCGGCGCCTTCAAGTTCCGCGGCGCCTACAACGCCATCGCGGCCCTCGACGCGGCGGCGCGGCGGCGCGGCGTGCTGGCCTTCTCGTCGGGCAACCACGCGCAGGCCATCGCCTATGCGGGGGCGCTGCAGAACGTCCCGACCGTGATCGTGATGCCGCACGACGCGCCGGCCATCAAGGTCGCGGCGACGGCGGGCTACGGCGCCGAGATCGTGCGCTACGACCGCTACAAGGAGGATCGCGAGGCGGTGAGCCGCGGGATCGCCGAGGCGCGCGGCCTCACGCTGATCCCGCCCTACGACCACCCGGAGGTGATCGCCGGCCAGGGCACCGCCGTGAAGGAGCTCCTGGAGGAGACGGGGCCCCTCGACGTGCTCCTGGTCTGCCTGGGCGGCGGTGGGCTGCTCGCGGGCTCGCTGCTCTCGGCCCGCGCCCTGGCGCCGGATTGCGCCGTCTACGGCGTCGAGCCGGAGGCCGGCAATGACGGGCAGATGTCGCTCGCCAAGGGCGAGGTCGTGCGCATCCCGGTCCCGGTCTCGGTCGCCGACGGGGCGCTCACCACGCATCTGGGCGCGCACACCTTCCCGATCATCCGCCGGGAGGTGACCGGGCTCGTCACCGTCTCGGACGCGCAGCTCGTGGCGGCGATGCGCTTCTTCGTGGAGCGGATGAAGCTCGTGGTCGAGCCGACCGGCTGCCTCGCGGCGGCGGCGGCGTTCGAGGGCGTGGTGCCGGTCGCCGGCAAGCGCGTCGGCGTGGTGCTCTCGGGGGGCAACGTGGATCCGGCGGCCCTCGCCCGCTTCCTCGCCGCATGACGGCCGCCGGCCCGGACGACCTGTTCGCCTACCTGGCCGATCTCGGCATCCCGGTGCGCACGGTCGCGCACCGGCCCGTGCACACGGTGGCGGAATCCCGCGACCTCAAGGCCGGGATGCCGGGCGGGCATTCCAAGAACCTGTTCCTCAAGGACAAGCGCGGGCGGCTGTTCCTGGTGGTGGCCGAGGCCGAGGCGGCGATCGATCTCAAGCGGCTGCACGGGGTGATCGGGGCGACGGGCCGGCTCTCCTTCGGCTCGGCCGAGCTCCTGGAGGCGGTGCTGGGCGTCAAGCCCGGCTCGGTCACGCCCTTCGGGGTGATCAACGACCGCGCGGGCGCGGTGAGCGTCGTCCTCGACGCCGCGCTGATGGCGCGGGACCCGGTGAATGTCCACCCGCTCCACAACGCGGCGACGACCGCGATCGCGCCCGGCGACCTGATCCGCTTCCTGGAGGCGACCGGCCACCCGCCGCGGGTGATGGCGCTGCCGGCGCCCGAGGGAGACCCGCTTTAGGCGGGGCCCCGGGCGGGCGCCTCCCGCCTCACGGCCCCCGGGCGAGGCGCGCGCCCGCGGGGGCGATCACCACGAGGCTGCCGCAGGGCGGCGTCGCGGTGATGACCGCGCTCGCCACGCCCCACAGCCGCCCGCCGCCCGCCGTCACCACCGGCCCGCCCGAATCGCCGATGCAGACCTGGGCGCCCTCGCTGCGCGCGAAGGTGAGGCCGGTCGCGGTCATCGCCAGGGGCGTGAGGCGCGCGGTCTTCAGCGTCCCCGGCGCGCCGCCCGAGAGGCCGACCCCGGCGAGGACGAGCCGCCCGGGCAGGCGGCGCACGGGCCGGCCGACCGCCACCGGCGCGCGGTCGCGCACCGGCCGGGCGAGGCGCACCACCGCGATGTCGAGGGAGAGGGCCGCGAGGTTGATGCCGAGGTCCCCGGCCTCCGCCCCGTCGCGGTCGACCGCGAAGCGCGACACCGCCGCCGCCCGGTAGACCGGCCCGACCGGGTCGCTGCCGCGGTAGAACACCACCACGGCGCCGAGCGGGCTCTCGCCGATGCAGTGCGCCGCCGTGAGGACGAGGTCCCGCGCGATCAGGACCCCGGAGCAGCGGGTGACCTGGATGTCGTCGCCCGACTGGTTGACGGTGCCCAGCGCCACCGTGGCGCGGGCCAGGGCGTCGCGCGCTCGCGCCGGGGCGCCGCCCTCGATCGCCCGCGCCGGAAGGGTGCCGGCCAGGCCCCCCGCGAGCCCGAGCAGCCACGGCGCGGCGCGGGTGAGGAGGCGCGGCCAGCGGCCCATGGCGACAGCTCCGGAGCTTCGATGCGGCATCCCGTCGGATCGACCCTAAGCATCATTCGCCGAATGGGCCACCTCTGCTTGGGCCGGCGCCCCCGCGGCGCGAGCCGGGCCCATGCCCCGGCAGCCTGCGCCGCTCCGCCGCGGGATTAAAATATCAGGTCATCCGGGTGCGTTTTCGCACGTGGCGATAGATGAGCTCTGTCCTATCTCTGAAATCGCGGTGCAACAGAGCGTTGTTTCATCGCGAAATCAGACGACAAGAGGATGATTGCGTGGAGACAATCGTTGTGGAACGATGGAACCCAAGGGCAGACGCGGCGCGTGCCGCGCCGCCGCGGGCCGAGGCGCGGGCGGGGCAGCGGCCGGGCAGGCGGGCGGTCCGTGCCGACCACGCGGCATCCGACCGCCCGGCAGCGGACCTGGCCCCGGACCCGCGCACCGAACCGGCGGTCCGACCGGGCCCTTGACGCAGAGTTGCGCGCGGCCCCCCGCATGCCGGGGCACCCCGCCGGCCGCGCCGCGCCGGACACTCCCGCATCTCCCGACAGCGAGGATCTCGTCATGGACACGATCATTCAGGGCATCTCGACCTTCCGCGAGCGGGTCTTCCCGGGGCAGCAGCAGATGTACCAGCGCCTCGTGCGCGACGGGCAGCAGCCGAAGGCGCTGATCATCGCCTGCGCGGATTCCCGCGTCGCGCCCGAGCACATCACCCAGGCCGAGCCGGGCGAGCTCTTCGTCTGCCGCAACGCCGGCAACATCGTGCCGCCCTTCACGCAGCAGAATGGCGGCGTCTCCTCGGCGATCGAGTACGCGGTGGTGGCGCTCGGCGTGCGCGACATCGTGGTCTGCGGCCACTCGGATTGCGGCGCGATGAAGGGGCTGATGCAACCCAACGCGCTCGACGCCATGCCGAGCGTGGCCGCGTGGCTGCGCCATTCCTGCGCGGCCGAGCGGATCGTCTGCGAGGCCTACCCGCCGGACATCGACCCGGCCACCCGCCTGCGCGCGCTCGCCATGGAGAACGTGGTGGCGCAGCTCACGCACCTGCGCACCCATCCGAGCGTCGCCGCGGCGATGGCCAAGGGGGAGCTGCGCCTGCACGGCTGGTTCTTCGCCATCGAGACGGGCGAGATCCTGGCCTATGACGGCGAGGCCCAGCGCTTCCTGCCCTTCGCGGGCGATGCCGACATGCCGGTCGCCGAGGCGCCCGAGGCCCGCGCCGCGGCGGACATGCCCCGGGCCGCCGAATGAGCGGCGCGGCGCGGCTGAGCAGCCGCCAAAGAGAAGGGCGGCCCGGTTCTCCGGGCCGCCCCTGCCGACGATGTCGTGCCGGCGAAGTCGCGCGGATGCGCGACGCCCTCAGCGCTTCGAGAACTGGAAGCTGCGGCGGGCCTTCTTGCGGCCGTACTTCTTGCGCTCGACCACGCGCGGGTCGCGGGTCAGGAAGCCCTCACGCTTGAGGGGCGAGCGCAGCTCCGGCTCGTAGTGGGTCAGGGCCTTGGCGAGGCCGTGGCGCACCGCGCCGGCCTGGCCCGAGAGGCCGCCGCCGGTGACCGTGACGACGATGTCGTACTGGTCGGCGCGGTTGGCGACCTGGAGCGGCTGCTGCAGGATCATCCGCAGCACCGGGCGGGCGAAGTAGGTCTCGACCGGGCGGTCGTTGACCGTGATCACGCCGGAGCCGGGCTTGATCCAGACGCGGGCGACCGCGTCCTTGCGCTTGCCGGTGGCGTAGGCGCGGCCGTGGGCGTCCAGCTTCTGGACGTGGACCGGGGCCTCGTTCTCGGCGGTCCCGAGGGCCGCCTTGTTGGCCTGGCCGAGATCGGCGAGGGACTGAAGGGTCGCCATCTTACGCGCTCACGTTCTTGCGGTTGAGAGCGGCGACGTCGAGCGTCTCCGGCTGCTGGGCGGCGTGGGGGTGCTCCGAGCCCTTGTAGACCCGCAGGTTGCCGAGAATCCTCCGGAACAGCGGGCCGCGCGGCAGCATGCGCTCTACCGCCTTCTCGACCACGCGCTCGGGGAACCGGCCCTCGAGGATGTACTTCGCCGAGCGCTCCTTGATGCCGCCCGGGAAGCCGGTGTGGTGGTAGTAGACTTTCTGATCGTACTTGCGGCCGGTGAACTTCACCTTGTCCGCATTGATCACGATCACGTTGTCGCCGCAATCGACGTGGGGCGTATACTGGGGCTTGTGCTTGCCCCGCAGACGCATCGCGACGATCGACGCGAGACGGCCTACGACGAGGCCCTCGGCGTCGATGATCACCCACTTCTTCTCGACGTCGGCGGGCTTCAGCGAAAAGGTCTTCATCGCGCTGGAATCCCGAGAACTTTCTTCAGAAACAGGACGCCGCCACGCGAGGGGCGCGGCGGCGATGGCCGGGTGTGTACGCGAGGAGGGGGCGCCCGTCAATCGCTTTCGCCGGGGAGCACTGCGGAAAATATCCAATCGGACAAAGCGCTTGGCGCTTGTGGTAGCGCGATACCGCTAGTCTCGCCGCGGCGGGATGGCGTAGGTGCCGGTGGCGTGGCAGACGAGGTCCGGCTCGCCCGCGCTGCGGATCAGCACCTCGCCGACCGCCAGCTGGCGGCCGAGCTTCATCAGCCGCGCCTCGCCGATCAGGTCGCGCGGCGCGGGCTTGCGCATGAAGTTGAAGGACAGGTTCGTGGTGACCGCGAGGGCGACCGGGCCGAGGCTCGCCAGGATCGCCGCGTAGAGGGCGAGGTCGGCGAGCGCCATCATGGCCGGTCCCGAGATCGTGCCGCCGGGCCGCAGGTGGCGCTCGTGATAGGGCAGGCGCAGGCTGGCCGTGAGCGGGCCCACCGCCTCCACCACCGGGCCGGGGCCGCCGTGATGGATCTGCGGAAACACCTCGTCGAGGTAGGCGATCACGGCCTCGCGGCTCATCACGGGTTCGGTCGGCATCGGCTCCGGATCCGTCGGGGAGGGGCCCGCCTTGCAGCACGGGCCGGGCCGCCCGACAATGGGGCTCCGGACGAGGAGCCCTTCCGCCGCCATGGACGAGACCGCATCCCTGCTCACGCGCCGCGACCGGGACGGCGTCGCGACCCTGACGCTCAACCGGCCGCGGGCCCGCAACGCCCTGTCGCAGGCGCTGCTCGGCGCCCTGCTGGACGCCCTGGCGGCGCTCGGCGAGGACGAGGCGATCCGGGCGGTGGTCCTGGCCGCCGAGGGGCCGGCCTTCTGCGCCGGCCACGACCTCAAGGAGATGACGGCCTTCCGGGCCGAGCCGGACCGGGGCGCGGCGCGGTTCGCGGCCCTGTTCGACCTCTGCTCGCAGGTGATGATGGCGATCCCGCGCCTGCCGCAACCGGTGATCGCGGCGGTGGAGGGGGTGGCGACGGCGGCGGGCGCCCAGCTGGTCGCCTCCTGCGACCTCGCCGTGGCCGGCGAGGCGGCGCGCTTCGCGACGCCCGGCGTGCAGATCGGCCTGTTCTGCTCGACCCCGATGGTGGCGCTGTCGCGCAACCTGTCGCGCAAGGCCGCGATGGCGATGCTGCTGACCGCCGAGATGGTCGAGGCGGCCGAGGCCCGGGATCTCGGCCTCGTCAACCGGGTGGTGCCCGCCGGGACCGCGCTGGCGGAGGCCGAGGCGCTCGCGCGCGGGATCGCGGCGCGCAGCCCCTACACGGTGCGGGTCGGGAAACGGGCCTTCTACGAGCAGATCGAGATGCCGCTCGCGGAGGCCTACGCCCATGCCGGCCGGGTGATGACCGAGAACATGCTGGCCCGCGCGGCGGAGGAGGGGATCGCCGCCTTCCTCGCGCGCAAGGGGTGAGGGCGGCGCGTGAGCGAAGCCGACATCCGCATTGCCGAAATGGGAGATGGCGACGCAATCCGTCGGATGTCGTATGACGCCGCGAGGTCCCACCAGCCGCCGCACCGGAACACGATGCCCCTCTCCGACCCCGCCCGCCACGACGATTACGACACCGAGCACCTGCGCGGCCTGCTGCGCGCGGTGCGCTCGATCGCCCTCGTGGGCGCCTCGGCCAACCCGGCCCGGCCGAGCTGGATCGTCACCAAGTACCTGCTGGAGCGCGGCTACGACGTCGTCCCGGTCAATCCGGGCCTCGCCGGGCAGGATCTCCTCGGCCGGCGCGCGGTCGGGCGCCTGGCGGAGCTGGGGCGTCCCGTCGACATGGTGGAGATCTTCCGCAATTCCGAGGCCGCCGGCCCCCTGGTCGACGAGGCCCTGGCCCTCGACCCGCTGCCCAAGGTGATCTGGATGCAGCTCGGCGTGCGCAACGACGAGGCCGCCGCCAGGGCGGAGGCGCGCGGCGTCACCGTCGTGATGAACCGCTGCCCGAAGATCGAGTACGGCCGGCTCTCGGGCGAGATCGGCTGGACCGGGGTGAACTCCCGGATCCTCAGCGCGAAGAAGCCGAAGCTCTCGCCCAAGGGGTTCCAGAAGCTCACGATCGAGCAGCGCTGAGCCTCACAGCAGGGTGCCCCTCAGGATCACCAGCGCCACCGTGAAGTAGATCACGAGGCCCGACACGTCGACGAGGGTCGCCACGAACGGCGCCGAGGCCGTCGCCGGGTCGAAGCCGAGGCGCTGCAGGATGAAGGGCAGCATCGAGCCGGCGAGCGAGCCGAACAGCACGATGCCGATCAGCGCCGTGCCGACCGTCAGGGCGACCAGCACCCAGTGCTCGCCGTAATCGTAGAGCCCGGTCTTCTGCCAGATGAAAATCCGCACGATGCCGATCAGCCCGAGTATCGCGCCGAGCGTGATCCCGGCCGGGATCTCGCGCAGGGCGACCCGCCACCAGTCGCCGAGCTTCAGCTGATGCAGGGCGAGGGCCCGGATCAGCAGCGAGGTCGCCTGCGAGCCGGAATTGCCGCCCGAACTCATGATCAGCGGGATGAACAGGGTCAGGACGATCGCCTTCTCCAATTCGCCCTCGAAGCCCTGCATGGCGCTGGCGGTCAGCATCTCGGACAGGAACAGCACGCAGAGCCAGCCGGCCCGCTTGCGGATCATCTGCCAGAACGAGATGTCCATGTAGGGCTCGTCGAGCGCCTCCATGCCGCCGAAGCGCTGCACCTGCTCGGTCTGGCGCTGCACCATGGCGTCGATGACGTCGTCCACCGTGACGATGCCGATGACGTGGTTCGACTCGTCGACCACCGGGATCGCCAGGAGGTCGTATTTCGAGATCAGGCGCGCCGCCTCGTCGCGGCTGGCATCGGCGCTGACCACGATCGGGCGCCGCGCGGGGGCCACCGACAGGATGTTGTCGCCCGGCTCCCCCGAGAGCAGGCGCCGCAGGGGCACCGCCTTGGTGAGCGCCCGCGTGCGCGGATCGAGCACGAAGATCGAGTAGACGGTCTCGCGGGTGCGCTCGACCTCGCGGATGTGCTCCAGCGTCCGCCGGATCGTCCAGGTCGCCGGGACCGAGACGAATTCCGTCGTCATGATCGAGCCGACGCTCTCCTCCGGATAGGCCATCAGCTTGTCGACGGCGCCCCGGGTCTCCGCGTCGAGGCGGGCGCGCAGGTCCGACAGGCCCGGCTCCTCGATCTCCAGGAGCAGGTCGGTCACCCGGTCGGCCGACATCGCGCTGAGGTAGGACGCGACCCGGTCGCGGGGCAGCATCTCGATGATGTCCGCCGCGCAGGAGAGCTCGGGCTGGTCCAGTACCTCGACGGCCCGGTCGTGGGGCAGGCCCAGCAGGATCGCGGCGGCGACCTCGGGCGCCTCCTCGTTCAGGGCCTCGACGATGTCGGGGGCCCTCTCGTCGGAGAGGCGGGCGGCCAGCGCCGCCGGCTCGACGGTCCCGTCGAGGCTCAGGGTATCGATCATGGCTCACCTTCCTGTCGACCAGCCGTTCCGGGCCGGTCGCGGTGAGCCGCTCAGGCGCGAGCGGTCAGCCGATGGCTCGGGAACGGCACGGTCGGTCGACTGTGACTGTCGCTCGGCATGGGGTGGGGGTTCTCGGGATGAGCCCGCGGCGCGAGATGCGGGCGCAGGCTGAATGTTCCCTGCGCCTCGTCGCGCCCGGCGTCAAGGGGCGGAACCGTGGGCGCGGTGAATGCTTTTGAAGGGGCTCGCGGGCACCACGATCCCCCTTCTCGCCCGCCTCACGCTGGAGCTTCGCATGGCGCCGCGCCGCAGCTTCTCGGACTTCGCGGCCGCCGTCGCCAGGGCGGCGGGCAAGCCCGTCACCTTCGCGCTCAGCATCGCGATCATCCTCATCTGGGCGGTCAGCGGCCCGTTCTTCCACTACTCCGATACGTGGCAGCTGATCATCAACACAGGCACCACCATCATCACCTTCCTGATGGTGTTCCTGATCCAGAATACTCAGAACCGGGACGGCGCCGCGATCCAGGCGAAGCTCGACGAGCTGATCCGCGCGAGCGCGGCGCAGAACGTCTATATCGGGATCGAGCACCTGACCGAGGAGGAGCTCGACTCCCTGCGGGCGCGCTGCGAGGCGCGGGCCAAGAGCGCCCGCGCCGCCGAGGCCGCCGATGCGGCGCAGGGCGCCGCCAACGCCAAGGCGGCGCGCGCCGCCGCCCGGGTCGTCGGGAGCTGAGCGGCGGGGCTCACCCGGGCTCCGGACCGACCTCCGGGGCGCCGGATCAGAGCGGCGGCAGCCGCCCGTGCCAGTCCGTGGCCTGCTGGTAGGCCTGCCCGATCCGCAGGGCCGTCGCCTCCTCGTAGCCGCGGCAGGCGATCTGCAGGGAGAGCGGCAGCCCCTCCGCGGTGAAGCCGCACGGCAGGGCGAGGGCGCAGAGTTCGAGGAAATTGCCGAAGCGGGTGAAGCGCGAGGGGACAACCGCCTGGTCGACCGCGTCGAGCGGGATGGCCGCGGTCTCGGTGGTCGGCGTCAGCAGGGCGTCGAGCCCCGCCATCGCCCGGTCGAAGGCGCGCTTCATGTCCTGCTGCAGGCGCCGCGTGCGCAGGTAATCCCGCGCCGAGACCGAGGCGCCCGACAGGATGCGGGCGCGCACGTCCTCGTCGAGGGGCGCGGCGAAATCCTCCGCGATCGCGCCGTTGTGGAAGTAGGCCTCGGCGTTGACGATCGCCGCGGCGTTGACGAAGTCGACGAAGCGGAACGGCAGGCGGGTGTCGACGATCTCGGCCCCGAGCCGGTCGACGAGGTCGAGGGCGCGGTCGTAGGCGGCCAGCATCTCGGGGGCGCAGCCCTCCCGCTCGGCGGCGGGCATCCGGCCGAGCCGCATCCCGCGGACGCCGCGCTCCAGGCCGGGCAGGGGATCGACCGGCACCACGCCCCGGGTGTTGGGGTCGAGGGGGTCGGGGCCCTGGAGCACGTTGTAGAGCAGGGCCACGTCCTCGACGCTGCGCGCCATCGGGCCGGGCGTGTCGAGCGTGGTCGAGAGGGGCAGCACGCCCGCCGTGCTGACGCGCCCGACCGTGACCTTCAGCCCGGTGATGCCGCAGAAGGAGGCCGGCAGCCGCACGGAGCCGCCGGTATCGGTGCCGATCGCCCAGGGCGCCATCCGGCTCGCCACCGCCACGCCCGAGCCGCTGCTCGACCCGCCCGGAACGCGCGGGCGCGCCGGGTCCCAGGGATTGAGCGGCGTGCCCATGTGCTGGTTGGTGCCCCAGCCCCCGAAGGCGAATTCCACCGTGTGGGTCTTGCCGAGCAGGATCATGCCCTGCGCGATCATCCGCTTCGCGACCGTGGCGGAGGCGGTGGCGCGCTGGACCCGCCGGGTCATCGAGCCGCCGGTCGAGATTCGTCCCTCGACGTCGATCAGGTCCTTGAGGGCGACCGGCACGCCGTGGAGCGGACCCACGGCGTGGCCGGAGCGGATTGCCCGCTCGGCGCCCTCCGCGGCGAGGCGCGCATCCGCCGCGTAGACCTCCACGAAGGCGTGCAGCCGCGGCTCCAGCCGGTCGATCCGGGCGAGCAGCGCCTCGACCGCGTCGACGGGGGAGAGGCGCCGCGCCGCGATCGCCCGGGCGAGGCTCGCGGCCGACATCAGGGCGGGATCGGTCTCGCGCGGGAGGGCGTCGGTCGGGAGGGCGTCGGTCATCGGGGGCGTCTCCCGGGGCTGGGCATCGTTCCTGCCGCCGAAGCGGTGACCGCTTCGGCGGCGGGAATGAGGCGGGATCGAGAGCCTGAGCGGAATTGCCTGCGGCAATCCCGCTCAGGGCAGGCTCACGCGCGTGAGGTCGACGAACCAGGATTGGGGCGAGACGAAGCCCCGCAGCTTGGGCGACATGGCGCGGGCGTTGAGGTCGTGCACGATGTAGAGCCAGGGCGGGTTGTCGACGAGGCGCTCATGCGCCGTCCGGGTCGCCGCCGCGATCGCGGCCGGGTCGGTCGCCTCCGCCAGGGTAGCGAGGGCGGCATCGAAGGCCTCGTCCTTCCACTGCTCGAAGTTGAAGCCCTTCGGGGAAAAACTCGCCGACGAGAAGTAGCGCGCCATGATCCCGGCATCCGAGGAGGGCGAGCTGATGTTGAGCGCCGTCGCGCCCTGGAGCGCGGGCGCGTCCGGGGTGGCGCGGGCCGCGTTCAGCAGCACCTGCCACTCCACCACCTGGAACGTGACGTCGACGTTGCAGGTCTGCTTGAGGTTCTCCTGCAGGAACTCGTTCATGGGCAGCGGCTGCATCTGCCCGGAGCCCGAGGTCGAGATCATCACCTTGAGGGCGAGCGGCTTCCCGGCCGCGTAGCCGGCTTCCGCGAGCAGCGCCTTGCCCTTCTCCGGATCGAGCCGGTAGCGGTGGGCGGGGGCGCCGAAATTCGGGTCGCTCGCCTTCAGCCAGCCGACCGAGGGCTCGGCGGTGCCGTTCAGGAAGCCGACCAGGGCCTCCCGGTCGATGCAGTAATTGAGGGCTTGGCGCACCCGCACGTCCTTGAGCGGGCTGTTCGCCGCCCCGATGTTGAAGAACCACGGCCAGACATGCGGGTAGGAGCCGGTGGTGATGGTGAACCCCGCCTGCTTGAGCGAGGGAATGCCGTCCGGCGCGGGCGCCTCGATCCAGTCGACCTGGCCGGCGCGGAGGGCGGCGATGCGGGCATTCGCCTCGGGGATCGGCATCAGCCGCACCCGGTCGAGCTTCGCCCGGTTCTCCGCATCCCAGTAGCCGTCGTGGCGCTGCAGCTCGACCGCCTCGCGGGGCGTCACCTTGACGATGCGGAACGGCCCGGTGCCGGCCGCCGGCAGGGCGGCGACCTTGGCCCAGTCCCGCCCCGCCCTCTCGAACGAGGCCGGCGAGGTGAACAGCAGGTAGACCACCATGTAGGGGAAGTAGGAGGCGGGCGTGGTCGTGGTGATGGCGACCGTGTCGGCGTCGAGCTTCCGGTAGGAGTCGAGGAGCGGCACCCGGGCCCGGGAGATGCCGGCGGCGGGCGGCTCGTAGTGCGGGCTGTCGGGCTTGAAGTAGCGGTCGAGGTTCCAGATCACCGCGTCGGCGTCGAAGGGGGTGCCGTCGTGGAAGGTCACGCCCCGGCGCAGGTGGAAGATCCAGGTCCGCTTGTCCTCGGGCGATTGCTCGTAGCGTTCCGCCAAGCCCGGCCGCAGGGTGGCGAGCCGGTCGGTGCGGGAGAGGTCCCACAGCACCAGCCCCTCGAAGACCGGGTAGCCGAGGAAGCGCATGCCCTCGAAGCCGTTGTTGGGCATGCCGGTCGCGGTCGGCACGTCGGCGGCCGTCATGGCGATGCGCAGGACGCTCTCGGCGCCGGCCGGCGCCGCGCCGGCGAGGAGGCCGATCAGGGCCGCGGCGGCCGGCGCCGCTCGGGTCGGGACCGGCAGGGACGGGAGGCGGGGCGGGGTCATCGGGGCGATTCCGGGCGCGTTCTTGCGCCCGGCCGCCCGCAAGACTCGGGCCAAGACCCCGGCCAAGACCCCGGCCAAGACTCCGGCCAAGACTCCGGCCAAGACTCGGGCGCGACAAGGTTCTGCGCCAGTCGCTCCTCCCGACGCTCGCCGCCCCAGTGAATGCCGCCCGGCGGGCTCGGCCGGGCGGCAGCGGGCAACGCGGGAGATCGGCCGCACGGTGCCTCCGCGGCGGGTTGCCTCCGCGCGCGCGAGCGTGCAGCGTGACGGGCATGATCGCGATCGATTGGGGAACGAGCAGCGCGCGGGCCTACCGGCTCGGGCCGACGGGGTCGGTGACGGAGCGGCGCGAGACCGGGCGCGGCATCATGCAGGTCGCGGGCGGGGATTTCCCGGCGGCGTTGCGCGACCTCGCCGGAGACTGGATCGCGGCGGGCGAGGGGCGGGTGCTCCTCTCCGGCATGATCGGCAGCCGGCAGGGCTGGCGCGAGGTTCCCTACCGGGCCTGCCCGGCCGGCCTCGCGGACCTCGCCGCGGGCGTCGAGGCGGTGCCGTTCCCGGGCGCGGCCGTGCGCATCGTGCCGGGCCTCAGCGCCCGCGACGCGTCCGGGATCCCGGAGGTGATGCGGGGCGAGGAGGTCCAGGTCTTCGGCGCCCTCGACGGACGGGAGGAGGCGCTGCTGTGCCTGCCGGGCAGCCACAGCAAATGGGTGCGGGTGCGCGGCGGGCGAATCGCCGGCTTCGTCACCAGCCTGACCGGCGAGGCCTTCGCGGCGCTGAGGGAGCACACGATCCTCGGCCGCATGATGCGGGGCGCGCCCGAGCCGGGCGGGGCCTTCGACGCGGGCGTCGCCCGGGCGGCGGAGCCCGGCGGGCTCCTGCACCACCTGTTCGGCACCCGCACCCTCGGCCTGTTCGGACGGCTTCCCGAGGCGGAGGCGGCGAGCTACCTGTCGGGTCTGCTGATCGGTCACGACGTGCGGGCGAACCTGCCCGCCGGCGAGGCGGTGGACCTGATCGGGTCCGGGCCGCTGATGGCGCTCTACGGGCGCGCCATCGCGGCCTGCGGCGGAACGGCCCGGGCCGGCGACCCGGACGCGGCCCTGCGCGGTCTCGCGCGGATCGGGGAGACGATCGCATGGGAGTGCGCATGGGCGTGACGGAGTGGCTCGGGCGCTGCCCGCTGGTGGCGATCCTGCGGGGCGTGCGGCCGGACGAGGTCGAGGCGGTGGCGGAGGCCCTGGTCGCGTCGGGCATCGTCATCGTCGAGGTGCCGCTGAACTCGCCGGACCCGATCGCGAGCGTGCGCCGCCTCGCCGCCCGCTTCGGCGAGCGCGCCCTGATCGGGGCCGGCACGGTGCGGCGCCGCGAGGAGGTGGCGGCCGTGGCGGAGGCGGGCGGGCGGCTGCTCGTCACGCCCCACGCGGCCCCCGAGCTCGTGCGCGAGGCCAAGGCGCGCGGCATGGTGACGATGCCGGGCTTCCTCACCCCGGCGGAGGCCTTCGCGCTGATCGACGCGGGCACCGACGCGCTCAAGCTCTTCCCCGCCGAGGCGGGCGGCCCCGCCACCCTGCGGGCGCTGCGCGCCGTGCTGCCGCCCGAGGTGCCGCTGCTGCCGGTCGGCGGGGTCGACGCGCAGAGCCTGCCGGCCTGGCGCGCGGCGGGGGCCGCCGGCTACGGCTGCGGCTCGTCGCTCTACCGGCCCGGCGACGCGCCCGAGACGGTCGCCGCCAAGGCCCGCGCCCTCGTCGCGGCGCTCGCCGCCTGATCCGGGCGACCGCGCGGCGCAGGCGCCGTTGCCCTCACGCCGGTGTGTCCGGCAGCCGCAGCAGCGGCTCGCCCATCCGGATGCGGGTGCCCTCGGCAACGCCCTCGCAGAGGCGAAAGCCCGGGGGCGCCAGCACGATGATCGTCGAGCCGTGCTGGAACCAGCCCATCTCCTCGCCCTTGGCGAGCCTCGCGTCGCAGGGGAGGGTGCGCGGCCCCTGCGCGCGCAGGTCGAGGTCGGTGCCGAGGAAGCGCAGGCGCAGGCTCGCGACCAGGATCGCCGCCACCGGCACCAGCACGAGGGGGTGACCGCCGGCGGCGAGCCGGGTGCGGATCACCGCCCGCTCGTTCCTGCAGAACAGCGCCTCGACGCGCTTGAGCGCGATCGGGTTCACGTTCCAGGTGTCGCCCGCGATGTGGGTCACCGACTCGACCCTGCAATCGTGCGGCGCGTGGAAGCGGTGGTACATCGAGGAGGTCAGGCGCAGGGTCACGTAGGTCCCGTCGCGGACCTGCGCCACCGTGGCGGCGTCCGGCACGAGGTCGGCGAGGCCGTAGGGGAAGCCCTTGACCTGGAACACCCGCGTGCCCTCGATCGGCCCGCTCGCCCCCACGATCGCGTCGCAGGGGCTGGTGAGCAGCCCGGGATCGGGGTCGATCGGCCGCGCGCCCTCCTTCAATTCGCGGATGAAGCAGTCGTGCATGCTGCGGAACCGCGTCGTCCTGGCCTCGGACAGGTCGAGGTCCGAGAACAGCCGCCAGATCGCGATCGACGCGTCGCGCACCAGCGGGTTCTCGATCCGGCTGAACCAGCCGATGAAGCGGGTGGCGAGGCGCCGCGGGATGCGGTTGGTGAGGAGGAAGTTGAGGTCTTCCTGCGCGGCGATGCGGGCGAGGGTGGCGCGCAGTGTCATCGTGCCGTGAACTCGCCCCGGTACTGCGCCTGCTCATGATCGCGCATTGGTTCCTCCTCGCCCTCGCTCCCCTCGGCGTCGCCGCCGCCCTGAAGCTGCGCAGCCGCCTGCAACTCTCGCGGGCCAAGCATCGCTCGCTGACCGGCCACGCGCGGATGTCCCGGCGCGTCGCCGGCCTGATCCCGTTCTACGAGTACGGCCCGGACCGCTTCTTCCGGGCCGACGGCGCCCCCCAGCCGGTGGCCGAGCGCCGCCGGGCCGGGTTCGAGCGCCTCGCCGCCCTCTACCGGGATCGTTTTGCAGAAACGCGACGGCGCACCGCGGCCCTGCGCGACGGCCTGTCGGACCTGCAATTCACCAGCCTCTACCGGGTGCCGTTCCAGTTCGCGCGGCTCACCCGCGACCAGCTCGGCGCGGGCAGCTTCCTCGCCGAATCCTCGGGCGTGACGGTGACCGACCTCGACGGCAACGTCTTCTACGACCTCGCCGGCTCCTACGGGGTCAACCTGTTCGGCTACGACGCCTACAAGGCCTGCCTCGCCCGCGGGGCGGAGCGGGTGGCGGCGCTCGGCCCGGTGCTCGGCGCCTACCACCCGGTCGTGGAGCGCAACGTCGCGCGCCTGCGCGCGGTGTCGGGGCTCGACGAGGTCTCCTTCCACATGTCGGGCACCGAGGCGGTGATGCAGGCGGTGCGGCTCGCCCGCTACCACACGGGCCGCTCGCACCTGGTGCGCTTCTGCGGCGCCTATCACGGCTGGTGGGGCGACGTGCAGCCGGGCATCGGCAACCCGGTCCCGGCGCGCGACACCTACACGCTGAGCGAGATGTCCGAGCGGACGCTCGCGGTGCTGCGCGGCCGCCGCGACATCGCCTGCGTCCTCGTCAACCCGCTCCAGGCGCTGCACCCGAACCAGGGCGCGCCCTCGGATTCCGCCCTGGTCGACAGCGGCCGCAGCGCCGCCTTCGACCGCGCCGCCTATTCGCAGTGGCTCGCCCGCCTGCGCGAGGTCTGCACCGCGCGCGGCATCGTGCTGATCTTCGACGAGGTCTTCGTCGGGTTCCGCCTCGCGCCGGGCGGCGCGCAGGCCTATTTCGGCGTGAAGGCCGACATGGTGACCTACGGCAAGACCGTGGGCGGCGGCCTGCCGATCGGCGTGCTCTGCGGCCGGCGCGACCTGATGCGCCGCTACCGGGACGACCGTCCGGTCGACATCTGCTTCGCCCGCGGCACGTTCAATTCGCATCCGAGCGTGATGGGGGCGATGGACGCCTTCCTCGACGCGCTGGAGCGCCCCGAGACGCAGGCGCTCTACGAGGGGCTGGACGCGCGCTGGAACGGCCGGGCGGAGGCGCTGAACCGCCGCCTCGCGGAGGAGGGGCTGCCGGTCCGGGTGGCGAACCTCTCGACGATCTGGACCGTCCTCTACACGCGGCCGTCGCGGTACAACTGGATGTTCCAGTACTACCTGCGCGCGGAGGGGCTCGCCCTGTCCTGGGTGGGGACGGGCCGGCTGATCTTCAGCCTGAATTACGGCGAGGCCGAATTCGCGGCCGTGGCGGACCACTTCGTGGCGGCGGCGCGCGCCATGGAGGCGGATGGCTGGTGGCACCCGCTCGCCCGCACCAACAAGCAGATCCGCCGCGCCATCCTGCGGGAGCTGGTCGCGGCGCGCTGGGCCGGCTGGCTCGGCGAGCGCGGCGGCGGGACGGCGGTCGCGGCGCCGGCCGCGCGCTCGGCCTCGTGACCGCAGGGCGGCTGCCCAGGCGCGGGAGCCGGCCCCGGCCGCTCGGCCCGGGCCGTCACCGGGGGTCCCGGAGCGCGCCGGTCGGCCTCGGGCCTCAGCGCACCGCGTAGACGTCGTAGACCGGCCCGCCCGGGAGCCGCTGCCCGACGCCGACCGCGAGGAGGCGGGCGAGCCAGGCGAGGTCGGCCGCCGCGGTCTCGAAGCGCATCGCCGCGCGGAAGTAGTACGCCCCCGGATCCACCGCCTCGCCGCGCCCGACGCGCTCCAGCACCTCGGGCGGCCCCGCCCGCAGGCCCGTATACTGGCAGGCGATCAGCCCGCCCCCGGCCTCCCTGAGGGTCAGGCGGACGTCGAGATGGGTCGTGCCGTCGGGCTCCACCCGCAGCCAGTCGGCCCCGCCGCCCGGGACGACCTCGCCGCGCAGGCGCGGCCCCGCGAAGTGCCCGCCCGCGACCGGCACGATGCGCAGGGCCCCGCCGCGGCTCGGCCCGATCCCCTGCGGCGCGTCCACCGCGAGGGTCAGCCGGAACAGGAACTCGGTCTCGAGCGGGAGGGGGGTGTCCATGGCGGATCTCCGGTCCATCCGGCCGGGCCGGATCCCGCCCATCATCGGCGCCGGCGGGCCGCGCGCAATCCCGGAGAGACCGTCGGCTGCCCGCAGATGCGCCGGCGCGGGCGGTCGAGGCCGGTATTTTAGAGTTCATCAACCCTACTTTTTTACCTGAATTTATCGTGACGCGAGCGAGGATGACCCGTCCGATCCACTTCCTCACGCTGCGTCAGCGGCAGGGTCCGTCGCCATGCGCTTCGTCCGCTCATCCGGGTCCGGCGCCCGCCGGCTGCTCGGGGCCGGCCCGGTGCTCGCCGCCCTCGCGGGGCCGGTCGCGGCGAAGCCCGTCGTGCTCGGCGACAGCATCGGGGTCGGCATCGCCGCGGCGGCGCGCGCGCCGGGCCTCGCCCACAACAGCGTGGCGATCCGGGGCGACGACGCCCTGCAGCAGATCCGCCGGACCGCCCCCGGCAGCCTCGCCCTGCTCAGCCTCGGCACCAACGACGCGGTCGGCGGCGCCCGGGACGTCGCGCCCGCCATCGACCGGCTGGTCGCGGCGGCGCGGGCCGGCCGGCTGCGGCTGGTCTGGGTCGGCCCGCCCTGCGTGTTCAAGCCCTGGAACGCCGAGGCGGCGCGCCTCGACGCGATCCTGCGCGGCCGGCTCGGGGGGGAGGTGACCTACGTGAGCCTCGCCGACCGGGCGATCTGCGACCGGCGCCTGCGCGCCGCGGACGGCGTGCACTTCACCGCCGCCGGCTACGCCCTGATCTGGCGGCGGGTCCAGGCGGCGGTCGGGATCGCGCCCGCCCGGCCGGTCGCGGGATCGGTGGCGGCGGGTCCCGCCCTGAGGCCGGTCCTGCCCTGACGATGAGCGCCGCGGATCCCGCGATGATGAGGGGGACACGGATGGTGCAAGCGACCCGTCTCTCGCGCCGCGCGCTGCTCGGCGGCCTCGCGGGCCTCGCGGCCGCGCCCCGGGCGCGGGCCGCCGCCGGCGACGAGATCCGCATCGCCTTCGTGGGCGATTCCCTGGCGGACGGGATCTGGGGCGGCGCCTTCCGCCTCGCCTCCCGGGAGCCCTGCCTCGGGGGGCGGATCAGGCTCGGGCGCTTCGCCGAGAACGGGACCGGCCTGACGCGGCCGGCGAAGTTCGACTGGGTGGCGCAGAGCCGCACCGTCGCCGAGACGTTCCGGCCCACGCTCGCCGTCGTGTCCCTCGGGCTCAACGATCGCCAGAGCATCGTGGAGGCGGGCCGCGCCCGGCTCGACCTCGGCACGCCGGCCTGGCGCAGCCGCTACGCCGAATTGGCCCAGGCGGTCGCCCGCAACCTCGCGCCGGCGGGCGGGGGGAGCGTGCTGTGGCTCGGCCTGCCGGTGCTGCGCGACCGGGCGAGCCAGGACGACGCGGCCGAGAAGAACGCGATCTTCGCGCAGGCCCTGCGCGACCTCGCCGCCCCGCGGACCCGCTTCGTCGCGCCCTGGCGCCAGGACCCCTCCGGCCCCGACAGTTTCCAGCCCTACGGGCCGGACCTGCACGGGGCCAAGGTGCAGATCCGCGCCCCCGACGGGATCCACTTCACGGCCGCCGGCTACGACGTGCTGGCGGCCCACCTGCTGCGCGCGGCGGCCGATCTCCTGGCGGAGCAGGGCGTCGCGCTCACCTTCCCGTGCCGGCGCTGAGGCGGGGCGCGCGGCGGCTGCGGCTCCTCGCCGGGCTGCTGCCGGCCTGCGCGGCGCAGGCGGGGGCGGAGCCGCGCGCCGCCGTCTCGATCCTGCAGATCGGCGACAGCCACACGGCGGCCGATCTCTTCACCGGCGCCGCACGGGCGCTGCTGCAGGCGCGCTACGGGGAGGGCGGCGCGGGCTACCTGCCGCCCGGGCGGCCGCACCCGGGCGTTCGCGACGGCCGGTTCGCCGCGACGGCGAGCGCGGGCTGGCGCTTCGCGAGCATCCAGCGCTCCGCGACGCCCGAGGCCTTCACGCTCTCGGGCTTCACCGCCAGTGCCCGCGGCGCCGGGGAGGTGCTGCGGCTCGCGGCCGATCCCCCGGCGCCCTACGGGCTGATCGAGATCGAGGCGCGGACGGGGCCGGGCGCGGGGGCGATCGAGATTCGGGTCGACGGGGAGCGCGTCCGCACGGCCTCCCTGCGGGCCGCCGCGCCGGGCTGGACCCTGCTGCGGCTCCCGGCCCCGCGCGGCGGCCCGGCCGCCCTGACCACGCTGGCGATCCGCACGACCGGCCCGGGCCCCGTCACCCTCGCGAGCATCGGCCTCTTCCGGCCCGGGGGTGGGGTGACCTACAGCCATCTCGGCTTTCCGGGCGCCACCGTCGACGTCCTGGCGCGCTTCCCCGCGCCAGTGATCGCCCGCGACCTGCGGCGCCTGCGGCCCGACCTGATCGTGCTGGCCTTCGGCACCAACGAGGGGTTCGACGACGCCCTCGACCCGGCCGCGTACCGGGCGCGCTACCGCGCCGCCCTGCGCCGGCTGCGCGCCGCGGCGCCGCGGGCGCGGCTGGTGGTGATCGGGCCGCCCGCGGCCGGACGGGCCGGCCCCGGCTGCGGGGCCGGGGAGGGCGCCTGCGCGCCCGCGGCCGCCCCCGCCAAACAGGGCGCCTGCGCCGTCCCGCCGCCGCCGAAGCTCGACGCCGTGCGCGCGGCGCAGCGGCAGGTCGCGGCGGAGGAGGGGGCCGCGTTCTGGGACTGGGCCGCCCTGATGCCGCCGGACTGCCCCGCCGAGGCATGGCGGCGCCTCGACCCGCCCCTGATGTCCAAAGATCACATTCATTTTACGAAGCTGGGATATAGCCTAAGCGGCCGCGCCTTCGCGGAATTCCTCGATCCGATCGTGCAACGAACGTTGGAGGAGGCCCATGCTGTTCCCAACGATTGAGTTTGCACTGTTCTTCATGACGGTTCTGCCGCTGACTTGGGCGCTCAATCGCCGGAACGAGCTCAAGAAACTGATGCTCGTGGGAGTGAGCTACGCCTTCTACAGCTGCTGGAGCGTCGCCTTCCTGCCGCTCCTGGTGCTGTCCTCGGTGGGGAATTACGGCTTCGGCCGCCTCATCGCGGCCTGCGAGGGACCGCGCCGGCGCGGGATGGCCGTGGGCTGCGCGGTCGCGCTCAACCTCGCGCCGCTCTGCTACTTCAAGTACTATGACTTCGCGGCCGCGCAGCTCCAGAGTCTCGCGGACCTCGCCGGATGGCCCGTCGCGCTCGGCTCGACGGGGCTCGCCGTGCCGGTGGCGATCTCGTTCCTGACCTTCCACGGCATCTCCTACGTGGTCGACGTGCATCGCCGGACGATCCCGGCCTCGCGCTCGCTTCTCGACCTGATGCTCTACGTCAGCTTCTTTCCCCACCTCGTGGCCGGCCCGATCGTGCGGGCGGCGGAGTTCCTCGGGCAGCTCGCCCGTCCGTCCAATCCCGGCCGGATCGACCTGTCCGGGAGCGCGCTGCTGATCCTCGGCGGGTTGTTCAAGAAGGTCGTGGTGGCGAGCCACCTCTCGGTCCTCTACGTGGATCCGGTCGTCACCAATCCGGGCGCCTATGGCAGCGTCGACCTGATCCTCGCGGCCTACGCCTACGCCATCGTCATCTACTGCGATTTCAGCGCCTACACGGACATCGCGATCGGCGTCGCGAACCTCCTCGGCTACCGCTTCCCGCAGAACTTCGACCAGCCCTACATCGCGCTCTCGCTGCAGGAATTCTGGCGGCGCTGGCACATCACGCTGTCGTCGTGGCTGCGGGACTACCTCTACGTCCCGCTCGGCGGCAGCCGGGGCGGCCGGCTCCTCACGCTGCGCAACCTCGTCCTGACGATGGTGCTCGGCGGCCTGTGGCACGGGGCGGGCCTGCAATTCCTGGTCTGGGGCGCCCTGCACGGGGTCGGGCTCGCGGCCGAGCGCGGGCTGCGCGAGGCCACCGACCCGAGGGGCCGCCTGCGCGGCTTCCTGCGCAGCGAGGCCGGCGAGGCCCTGCGCTGGATCCTGGTCTTCCACTTCGTCTGCCTGGCCTGGATCTTCTTCCGGGCGCCGGATTGCGCCAGCGCGCTCGACTACCTCGCGGCGATCGGCCGGGGCCTCGGCGGGCCCGCCCCGCTCGCCGCCACGCCGCTCGTCCTCGCGCTGATGGCGGCCGGGGCCGCCACGCAGCTCGCGCCGCCCGCCCTCGCCGCGGCCGCCCGCTCCCTCTACGGGGGCGCCGGCCTGCCCGCCAAGGTCGCGCTCGGCACCGCGCTCGCGTGGCTCGTGGCGATGCTGTCGCCCTCCGGCGTGGCGCCCTTCATCTACTTCCAGTTCTGACCCGAGGAGATCGCGTGACCACCACCCCGCTGCAGGCGGCCCTGGGCGGGCCGGCGCTCCGGCCCCTCGCCGAGGAGGCGGCGACCGTCACGGTCGCGCAGCCCGCCGCCGCGATCCTCGTCGTGTGGGGAACGCTCGCCCTCCTGGCCCTGGCCGACCCGCGGCCGATCGCCGACTGGCTCGACGAGATGGAGCCGAACCCGGTCGTGCGCGCGGCGCAGGGCGGGGCGGCCCGGCTCGTCGCCGCCTCGGAGGCGCTCGGCCTCGCCCAGCTGTCGGGGCGGGTGCGCGAGGCGAGCCGGACCCTCACGCGCCGTCCGTGACCGGGGCGCCGCGGCCCCGCCGCCCGCCGGGGCGGGGACCTCTCATCGGCTGTCCGGACGTGATCGTCCGGACAGCGGATGATCCGGGATCCGGTTTTATCCAAGCGGATCCCGGATCACGAGCCCGCGCGGCGCCTGAGCGAAGCCCACATCCGCATGGCGAAGCAATCAGTCGGATTTGGTATCACCATCGACAACCAGTGACGCCGCGGTAAACTGCCCAGGTACTGCGCCTGGATGTCCAGTGCAGCACCCATGCTGCGGGGCGTCGGCGGGCCGGATGAACAGCATCGACGATCTCCCGGCCGGGGCGCAGGAGCGGATGAGCCTGCGCGCCTCCCTGGTCGAGCGCGAGGCCGAGCTGGCCCGGGTGCAGCAGATCGCGGGCGTGGGCGGGCTCGAGGTGGATCTGCGCGGCGGCTTCCGCAACCGGCGCTCGCCCGAGTACCTGCGCATCCACGGCCTGCCGCAGGACGCCGCCCGCGAGACGCACGAGGAATGGGTCGGGCGCATCCATCCGGAGGACCGCGAGGCGACGCTCGGCCACTTCCTCGACGCCGTGCGCAGCGGCGCCCGCGAGTACCGGGCCGAGTACCGCATCATCCGGCCGAGCGACGGGGCGGTGCGGTGGATCGCGGCCGTCGCCGAGATCGAGCGGGACGAGGCCGGCGTGCCCCTGCGCCTCGTCGGCGCCCACCGGGACGTGACCGAGCGCAAATGCGCCGAGATCGCCCTGCGCGAGAGCGAACTGCAGAAGCGCCTCGCCCTCGACGCGGCCGGGCTCGGGATCTGGGAGTACCGGCCGGATTCCGGCGCGCTCACCGCCGACGCCCGCTGCAAGGCCCTGTTCGGGCTCGCGCCCGAGGCCGAGGTCGGCCCCTCGACCCTGCTCGACGCCTGCCACCCGGAGGACCGCCCGCGCCTGCGCGCCGCGCTCGCCGCCGCCACCGACCCGGGCGGGCCGGGCGGCCTCGCGCAGGAGCACCGCACGCTCGGCGGTAGCGGCGAGCGCTGGATCGTCACCCGCGGCCACGCCTCCTTCGAGGGCGGGCGCTGCGTGCGCCTGATCGGAGTCGTCCTGGAGGTGACCGAGCGCAAGTGGGCCGAGGCGGCCCTGCGCGAGAGCCGCGACCGGCTCGCCGCCGAGCGCCACGCCCTGGAGGTGCTCAACCGGACCGGAACCCGGATCGCCGCCGAGCGCGACCTCGGCGGACTGGTGCGCATCGTGGCGGAGGCCGGCCTCGCCCTGACCGGGGCCGCCTCCGGAGCGTTCGTCTACCGGGCCGACGAGCCGGGCGAGGAGGCGCCGCGCTGCGTCCTCGCGGGCCGGGACCAGGAGGCCTTCGCGCGCGGCGCGGAGCCCCTCGCGCTGGCGGCCCTGGCCGGGGAGCAGCCGCCCGACCCGGGCGAGGTCCGGGCGGCCGGTTTCGCGAGCCTGCTCACCGTGCCGGTCATCTCCGCCTCCGGCGAGACGACCGGCGTGCTGGTCCTCGGCCACCCGGCCCCGGGCGCGTTCGACGCCCGGATCGCGGCGGTCCTGACCGGGCTCGCCGCCCAGGCGGCGATCGGCTTCGACAATGTCCGGCTGCTGCGCGCGGCCCACCGGGCCAATGCCAGCCTGGAGCAGCGCGTCGAGGAGCGCACCGCCGCCCTGCGGCGCGCCGAGGAGGCGCTGCGGCAATCCCAGAAGATGGAGGCGGTGGGCCAGCTCACCGGCGGCCTCGCCCACGACTTCAACAACCTGCTCACCGGCATCGCCGGCAGCCTCGAACTCCTGCAGCTGCGCCTGCGCCAGGGGCGCCTCGGTGAGATCGACCGCTACGTCGAGGCCGCGCAGGGGGCGGCCAAGCGGGCGGCGGCCCTGACGCATCGCCTCCTCGCCTTCTCGCGCCGCCAGACCCTGGATCCGAAGCCCGTCGACGCCAACCGGCTGATCGCCGGGATGGAGGAGCTGATCCGGCGCACGGTGGGGCCCGCCATCGGCGTCGAGGTGGCGCCCGCCGCCGATCTCTGGACGGCGCTGGTCGACCCCCACCAGCTCGAGAACGCCCTCCTGAACCTGTGCCTGAACGCCCGCGACGCGATGCCGGACGGGGGCCGCATCGTCATCGCGACCGCCAACCTCGCGCTCGGCCCCGAGGAGGCCGCGGCCGCGGATCTGAGTCCCGGTCCGTACCTGTCGCTCAGCGTCGCGGATACGGGGATCGGCATGACCCCGGACGTGATCCAGCACGCCTTCGAGCCCTTCTTCACCACGAAGCCGATGGGCCAGGGCACCGGGCTCGGCCTCTCGATGATCTACGGCTTCGCCCTTCAATCCGGCGGGCAGGTGCGGATCGCCTCCGAGGTCGGGCGCGGCACCCGGGTCTGCCTGCTCCTGCCGCGCCACGAGGGCGCCGCGGAGGAGGTGGACGGGCCGCTCGCGCCGATGCGGGAGCCGCGGGCGGGGCGGGGCGAGACGGTGCTCGTCGTCGACGACGAGCCGACCGTGCGGATGCTGGTGACGGACGTTCTCGAAGGGCTCGGCTACGCGGTGCTCGCGGCGGGGGACGGCGCCGCCGGCCTGCGGCTGCTGCGCGAGGAGCGGCGCATCGCCCTCCTCGTCACCGATGTCGGGCTGCCGGGCGGGCTCAACGGGCGGCAGATGGCGGATGCGGCGCGCGCCGACCGGCCGGATCTCAGGGTGCTGTTCATCACCGGCTACGCCGAGAACGCGGCCCTCGGCGGCGGCCGGCTCGGCCCCGGCATGCAGGTGCTGACCAAGCCCTTCGCGGTCGAGACCCTGGCGGCGCGCGTGAAGGAATTGCTCGCGCGGTGAGGCGCCCGCCCTCGCGCGCCGGCCGCGCATCATGCGCCGCCACGGGCTGGCGCGCATCCCTGTCCGAGAACCGGGCGCTGCGCGAGGCCGAGAGGCCCGAGTCCGGCCCGTCCCCCTCCGCGGCGCGGCCGGCGCCGCTCAGCGGGCGTTAAGGATCTCCGAGGGTGGAGAAGCGGTAGGCGATGAGGCAGCGGTAGGTCGCCCCGGGATCGAGGCGGGCCGAGCCGAAGACCGGCTGGTTCGGCGTGTCCGGAAACAGTTGCGGTTCCAGGGCGACCCCGTCCGACTGGCGGTAGGCGAGGCCGGACTTGCCGATCGCGGTCCCGTCCAGGAAGTTGCCGGTGTAGAGTTGCAGGCCCGGCTGGTTCGTCAGCAGGTCGAGGACGCGGCCCGAGCCGCGCTCCTCCAGCCGGGCGGCCGGCCGCGCCGCCTGGCTCGGCGCGGTCCCGAGCACGAAATTGTGGTCGTAGCCGCGCCCGCGCCGGATCTGAGTGTGGCGGCCGTCCCGGATTCGCGACCCGATCGCGGTGGGCGCGCGGAAGTCGAAGGGTGTGTCGGCGACCGGCGCGAACTCGCCGGTCGGGATCTGCGTCGGATCGACCGGCGTGTAGGTGTCGGCCGGGATCGTCAGGACATGATCGAGGATGGGGCGGCCCGCGCCCTCGCCCGCCAGATTGAAGAAGCTGTGATTGGTCAGGTTGACGATGGTCGGCTGGTCGGTCGTCGCCGCGTAGGCGATGCTCAGCGTATCGGGCCCCTCCAGGCGGTAGGTGGCCGTGACCGTGAGGGTGCCGGGATAGCCCTCCTCCCCGTCCGGGCTGACGTAGCGCAGGGTCGCGGCCGGCCCCTCGCCGCCGCGGATCGCGGTGATCTCCCAGAGGCGCCGGTTGAAGCCCTGCACGCCGCCGTGCAGGGCGTTCGGGCCGTCGTTGGTGGCGAGCGCGTAGCTCCGCCCGTCGAGGCTGAAGCGGCCGCCGCGGATGCGGTTGGCGTAGCGCCCGACGCTCGCGCCGAAATAGCTCGGCCGGTCGAGGTAGCCGGCGAGGTCGGGAAAGCCCAGCACCACGTCCGCCGGCGCGCCGTCGCGGTCCGGCACGTCGAGGCCGCGCAGGATCGCCCCGTAGGCGAGGATCCGCGCCGTGAGCCTGCCGTTGGTCAGCGTCACCTCGTCGACCGTCCTGCCGTCCGGCAGGATCCCGAACGGGCGTCGCGCGGCGCCATTGCCTTCCCGCATGCTCATCCTCCGGAGCGGCGCCCGGGCGGGCCGGGTCCCGTCGGCACGCGCGGGTTGTACTCTGGCGACATGGACGCCAGCAACCGACGGCCGCGCCGGGAGCCGTCGCCCTGCCGAGCGCCTGCCTGCGCGCGGCGAAATCCCGCGCGATCCCGCGAGAGCGGCCGTCGCCATGGCGGCCGTCATCCGCTACGGCCTCACCCGCTCGCCGGTCGCCCGCCGGGCCAGGACGCGGAGCCCGCCTTGACATCGTCCCCCACCTCCCTGCGGATCGCCCTCGTCGGGCTCGGCAAGATCGCCCGCGACCAGCACCTGCCGGCGATCGCCGCGACGCCCGGCCTGGACCTCGCCGCCACCGCCGGCCCCGGCGCCGGCCTGGAGAACCTGCCCCACGCGCCGACCCTGGCGGCGCTGCTCGAATCCGGGCCTCCCTTCGACGCGGTCGCCCTCTGCACGCCGCCGCGCGGGCGCGGGGCGCTCGCCGCCGCGGCGCTGGCGGCGGGCAAGCACGTCCTCCTGGAGAAGCCGCCCGCGGCGACCCTGGGCGAGATCCTGCCGCTGGCCGCGCAGGCCCGCGCGGCCGGCCTCAGCCTGTTCTGCGCGTGGCATTCCCGCTTCGCCCCCGCGGTCGAGCCGGCCCGGGCCGCGCTGCGGGACCGCCCGATCCGCGCGGTGCGCGTCGATTGGCGCGAGGACATCCGGGTCTGGCATCCGGGCCAGGACTGGATCCTGGAGCCGGGCGGCCTCGGGGTGTTCGACCCGGGCATCAACGCCCTGTCGCTCGTCACCCATCTCCTGCCCCGGCCGGTCCAGGTGACCGGGGCGGACCTCGCCTTCCCGGCCGACCGGCAGGCGCCGATCGCCGCCGCGCTCGACCTCGCCGACGCGGCGGGCCTGCCGATCCGGGCGGAGTTCGACTTCCTGCAGGCCGGGCCGCAGACCTGGGACATCCGGTTCGCGACGGAGCGCGGGCTCCTGCTTGTCTCGGGCGGCGGGGCGCGGCTGAGCCTCGACGGCGTTCCGATCCCGACCGCTCCGGAGGCGGAGTATCGCGGCCTCTACCGCCGCTTCCGCGACCTGGTCTCCCGCCGCGAGAGCGAGGCCGACCTCGCCCCCCTCGGCCTGGTGGCGGACGCCTTCATGATCGGGCGGCGCCGCACGGTCGCGGCCTTCGGGGGCTGGTGATGGGCGGCGAGGCCGCGGGCGGGCCGCTCCCCGCCGCACCCGAAGGCGCCGCCCGCGTCTTCGACGCCACGCCCTGTCACCTGGGCGAGGGGGTGACCTACGAGGCCGAGACCGGCACCGCGTGGTGGTTCGACATCCTATCCAGGCGCCTCTTCGAGGCGCGAGGCCTCTCCGAGGCGCGAGGCCTCTCCGAGGCGCGAGGCCTCTCCGATGTGCCGGACCCGCCCGACGCGTCGCGCCCTCTCGATGCCGGGCCCACGGGCGGGGACGTCAGGGTGCACAGCCTGCCGGTGATGGCGAGCGCCCTCGCGGCAGTGGGCGACGGGCGCCACGTGCTGGCGGCCGAGGACGGCCTGCACCTGCGCGCGCCGGACGGGCGCCTCACGCTGCTCGCCCCCGTGGAGGCGGACGATCCGCGCACCCGCTCCAACGACGCCCGCGTCCATCCGAGCGGCACCTTCTGGTTCAGCACCATGGGCCGGGAGGCCGAGCCGGGGGCGGGCGCGATCTACGCCTTCCAGGCGGGGCGGGTCTTGCGGCTGTTCTCCGGGCTGCGGATCCCGAACGCCATCTGCTTCTCGCCCGACGGCAGCGCCGGCTACTTCGCCGATACGGGCGCGGGGGAACTGCACCGGGTGCCCCTCGACGCGGCGACCGGCCTGCCCGAGGGCGCACCCGCCCTCGTCCTGCGCCACGACGACCCGGCCGGGCTCGACGGGGCGGTCACCGACGCGCAGGGATGCCTGTGGATCGCCCGCTGGGGCGGGGCGCGGGTCGACGCGTTCTCGCCGCAGGGCACGCTCCTGCGCAGCGTCGCGATCCCGGCGCTCCAGCCGAGCTGTCCGGCCTTCGTCGGCGCGCGCCTCGACCGGCTGCTCGTCACCTCCGCCTTCCAGGGGCTCGACGCCGCAGCCCGGGCGGCGGATCCCCTCGGCGGACAGACCTTCCTGGTCGCGCCCGGTGCCCGCGGCAAGCCGGAGCCCCGGATCCGCCTGGGTTCCGCCTGATGCAAGGTGAGCGGCGTGCCTTCTGCCGATGTCGCACCGGCAAGATCGGGACGGATCTTAAAGACAGGACCGAAGACCTGTCGCGGGAAGTCCGTCGCCTGATCCTTAACCTGCGCGACCAGGATGCCTGATCCGCGATCCGGTCGATCCGAGCGGATCCCGGATCACGAGCCCGCGTGGCGCCTGAGCGAAGCCGACATCCGCTATCCCGAAGGGATCAAGCGGATTCAGGATGACGTGTCGCGGGTCTCGCCGCAGCGCCAACGGCCGCGCCTGGGACACCGGCGCGGCCGGGGAGGGGCCTCGGTTCAGGGCCCTCGGCCGGCCGCGTTGTAGATCTCCGCGGCCGGATAGACGACCCGCACCAGGGAGGCGGTCGCCCGCGCGACGGGCTCGGCCGTCTCCTGCACCGCCCGCTCCCGCTGCAGCCGCGCGAGGAGGCGGTGCGCCTCGGCCGCCGGAACGGCGCCGGCCGGGGCCACCATGGCGCTGACGAGGCGCCTCGTCTTGCCGTCGAGCCGCCGGGAGCGCGTCGCGTCCTCGAAATCCCCCGCCCGGTGCCGGTCCCCGGGCCTGCCCGTGAAGACCCGGGCGCCCGCCGCGGTGACGACGATGTCGCCCGGGCGCAGGGTGGTGTCGCGCATCAGGGCGGCACTCGGATCGCCCGCCTTGGCGAGCGCCGCGGCCCGCGCATCCTCCGCGACCGGCCGCTTCTCGACTGCCGCCCGCCGCTTCTCGACCGCCTCCGGCCGCGGCAGGGCCGCGTAGCGCGTCCGCGGATGGGCCCGCGCGGCGGCCGCGGCGGCCGCGACGGCGGCCTTCGGCGGCAGGCGGCGCGCCACCGGCAGGGCCGGACGCGGCGCGCGCCGCGCCCGCACGGGCGCTGGCAGGGGCTGCCCGACCGGGACCGGCTCGACTTGCGGGGCCGCGCTCGGCGGCGGCGCGAACAGGCGCTGGAACAGACTGCCGAACCCGTCCTCGTCGCCGGCCCGCACGTGGGCCACCATGCCGAGCAGGAGGCATCCCGAGGCCAGGGCGAGCGCGGCACGGCGGCCATGGCAGGTCTGGAGCAGCATCGATTCCTCCGCGTCGCCCGCCTTGCGACGGACCGTCGCCGCAATAACAGGAGTTAGCGGGCAGCGTTCCCGCGAAATTCAAAATCAATCCCATTGTCGGCGAGGCTACAGGGCACGGGCCTGCGTTCCGATAAGCTTGGGGAAAGTGCGAATGCGCCGATTCTCGACCTCGACGGCATGATTCTCAACGGAGTCCGACGGGGCGTCGTCGCACCGGCGCGCGCCGATGCGTGGGGCTGCCTCGGCGGGGGCCGCGTCGCGCCCTCGACCGGCCGCGGCGATCCGGGGTCGACTTCTGGGGCAATGGCCGTTAGGGCAAAAGCCGTTCGCCTGCAATTCAACCCGACGGCCGCGTCTCCCTCAAGGTTCCCGATGAGCGACCCCGCTTCCCTGCACCTCGACCACCAGCTCTGCTTCGCCGTCTACGCGGCCGCCCACGCCTTCACGGCCGCCTACAAGCCGATGCTGGAGCCCTTCGGCCTCACCTATCCGCAGTACCTCGTGCTGCTCGTGCTCTGGGAGCGGGACGGGGTGAACCTCAAGGAGATCGGGCGCCGGCTGCAGCTCGATGCCGGGACGCTGACGCCGCTGCTCAAGCGCCTCGAGGCGAGCGGCTACGTGCGGCGCCAGCGCGACCCGGGCAACGAGCGCCAGCTGCGGCTCGAACTGACCGAGACCGGACGCGCCCTGCGCGATCAGGTGAGCGGGGCGCGGGCGCAGATCGTCTGCGCCCTCGGCGGCGCGGAGGAGCCGATCCGCGACCTGCGCGAGCGGCTCACGCGCATCGTGCCGATGCTGCGCGGCCTCGGCGTGAAGGCGGATTCCGCGCCCTGAGGCGCGCGGCACACATCCCAGCGCGGCCCTCGGCCGGGTCCGGACGCCTCGCCGGCTTCCGCCTGCCGGTTCCATAACGTCGCTTATGCGAATCGGGTGTGTAGGCGCAAAGTGAAAATGTCCCACTTGTGCAAAGGTGGAATGGCACACTCCCCTGTCGGAGCGGACGCGGGAGGCCGCCATGGGGTGGGTCCTGATGAGCGAGCGCGAGCTGCAGCGGGGCGAGGTTCTGCATGCGGTCCGGGCGGGTCGACAGACTGTCACGGCCGCGGCGCAGGAGCTGCGCCGCAGCCGCGCCGGTCCCGACCTCACGCCCGGGCCTGCGTCAGGCCGAGCGTGTTCCCCAGCAGACTGACCAGCTCGGCCTGTCGCGAGACCCCGATCTTGGCGAAGACCGCCTTCAGCTGGGTGCGCACGGTGGCTTCGCTGGTGCCGGATTTCGTGGCCACGTCGCTGACCGTCTGGCCCTGGGCGATGAAGCGCGCGACCCGTGCCTCGGCGGCCGTGAGGTCGAACAATCCCTGGATCACCGCCGCGGGCGGTGGATCGCGCTGGCAGAGCGGCGTCAGCACGACGAGGCTCGCGGCGGGTGTGTACAGGTCGCGGGCCGCCCCGCGGATCGGCACGACGTGGGCCACGGCGGGAGGCTGGCCTTCGGCCGGCGGCACGGGGATCGACATCACGGCCGATCCGGCCGGCGCGTGGTTGCGGATGGCCGCGAGGGCCGTCTGCAGGAGCGCATCGGCGCCGGCATCCCGCAGGTGGAAGGCCCCGCGGGCTCCTTCGAGCGCGCAGCTCGGCATCCGAGCCCGCATGTGCGGGTTCGCGTCGATCAGGGCGCCGGACTCGCTCAGCACGGCCGCGGGCAGCCCGAGAATGGCCAAGGTCTCGGTCGTCGCTCGGGCCCGCTCCAGTCCGAGCCGCGCCGCCATCATGGCGGCCCGGGCGAGGTGCGGCCGCAGCGTGTTCAGCGCCGCCACGGTCTCGGCGGGAACCGGTCCGTCCTCGTAGCGCCGGTCGAAGGTGAAGGTGAAGACGTCGCCCGAGGGGATCCTCATGAACAGGCCGGCCGCCCAGCCGACGCCGTAGCCGCGATAGAACGGGTAGCTCGGCATCTGCATGAGCTCGTCCCGGGTCATGATGTCGTCGTCGGAGATGAAGAACGGGTGCCCGAGCGCGCGCCCACGCTGGACCCAGGTGCAGCGCGTGGCCCAGCCCTCCGTGAAGAAGGCGTGGAACATCGGTGCCACGGCGGCCGAGGTCGTCCAGCGGATCCTGGGATCGATCCTGGGGACGAGGGGCGGGATGGAGGACGGCAGCGTCACGAGAGCGCCGCCCACCATCCCGAGCGCCTCGGCGATCGACTCCAGGATTGCGGGCCAGAGGTCCGGCACGATCGCGGCCTCGTAGATCCGCTCGACCTGCGTCTCGTCAGGCTGCCACATCCCGTCGATATCCGCGTTCCGTCGTGACCCGGCTCACCGGCCCGACATCATGGTGGCGGGCGGCGTGAAGGTGCCGGACCACTGCGAGACCGCGTCGGTCTTCGACGTATACATGACCGAGAACGTCCCGCTGCCCCGCAGCCCCTTGAAGGCGCCGCCGGCCTCCTTGGTCCTGAAGCGGCCCTGCGCGGTCACCCTCCCCTGCGCATCGGTCGCGACCGCGCCGGTATAGGTGCTGACTGTGGTGCCCGTGGGGGTGGTGAAGGTGATGGTGCCCCGCACCGGTCCGCGGCCGCGCTTGAGCGTGGCGACCTCGTTGATCCCGACGGCGGCGCCGTCGAGCGGCTGGCCGGGACTCTGGTTCGTGCCCGTGCCGCTCTGCTGGATCTGCAGGTGATCCGGCGACCCGAGCGGCCGCGCCTCCTGCCGATCAAGGTGGATGGTGAAGGTGCCGGACATCGGCATCGCCACCGAGGCCGTGACGCACGTCAACAGTGAAACCGCCGCAGCAGGAATCGAGAGACCAAGCGTCATGTTGAGGCTCCATTCAATTGCATGCTACATGAGTTTCGAGTGCCCCTTCTTGTTGGCGTCGAGGATAGACGGGGAGGAAAACTTTCCATCATCCAAATAGGGTAGGAGATCCGCGAATTCGCGCGGCGCGGCCGGTGGCGCCGGTCCGCCCCGATCGCGCGGTTCCGCGCCCGTCATCGACGATGATCTTTGGCGCAGCATCCGAAGCTTCGCCGAGCGTCCGCCTCTGCATCGCAAGATCGAGCTGGACCGGAGGCGCTGTCGATCTCGGGCCTGCCCGAGATCGAGGTGATGGCGATCTCGGGCAGGCCCGAGATCGAGGTGATGGCGATCTCGGGCAGGCCCGAGATCGAGGTGATGGCGATCTCGGGCAGGCCCGAGATCGAGGTGATGGCGATCTCGGGCAGGCCCGAGATCGAGGTGATGGCGATCTCGGGCAGGCCCGAGATCGATGGGGCGCTACCGTCCGGGTCTTCGCCGTCAGACCATCCGGCGCGCGAACCCGGCCATCTCGCTCATCGAGGCGCCCACCGCGGCCGCCGCGGCCTCGATGGCCCGGGCGCTCTCGCGCACCTGCTCCACGCTCCCCGCCACCGTCTCCACCCCGCTCGTGACCGCCCGCGTGGCGTCGGCCTGCTCGGACACCGCCTGCGACACGCGCCCGGAGAGCGCGCTCATCTGGTGGATGGCCTGGCTGATGGTCTCGATCACCCGCACGGCCTCGCCGGTCGAGGTCTGGACCGCGGCGATCAGGCTGCCGATCTCCTCGGCCGCCCGCGACGACTGGCCGGCCAGCGCCTTCACCTCGGTGGCGACCACCGAGAAGCCCCGCCCCGCCTCGCCGGCCCGCGCCGCCTCGATCGTGGCGTTGAGCGCGAGCAGGTTCGTCTGCTCGGCCACAGCGCGGATCGCGCTCACCGCGTCGCCGATCCGGTCGGCCGCCTGAAGCAGGCCGGTCACGATGCCCCGCGCCTCCTCGGTCTGGCGCACGGCGGCGTCGCCGGCGTGGCGCGCCTCGCCGGCGTGGCGCGTCAGGCCCTCGATCGAGGCCGCGACGGCCCGCGTTCCCGCCGCCGCCTGCCCCACAGTGGCGGCGGTCGCGTCGGCCGCCTGCGCGGTCCCAGAGACCTGGGCCGCCACCCCCGCCATGGTCTCGTCGATCTCCGACAGCTTCGCCTCGATCGCCGCCAGCGCCTGCTCGCGCTCGCGGCGCTGCCGCACCGCCTCGGTGGTGTCGGTCGCGTACTTGACGATCTTGACGGGCCGGCCGCTCGCGTCGAGCACCGGGTTGTAGATCGCCTGCAGCCAGATCTCGCGGCCGCCCTTGCCGATGCGGCGGAACTCGCCGGAGTGGAACTCGCCGCGGCCGAGCCGCTGCCAGAACGCCGCGTAGGCCGGCGCCGCCCGCTCCTGGGGATCGACGAAGATCTCGTGATGGCGCCCGGCGATCTCGTCGAGGCCGTAGCCGACCGCGCGCAGGAAATTCGGGTTGGCGGTCAGGATCCGGCCCGACAGGTCGAACTCGATCATCGCCCAGGCGCGCTCGACCGCCTCGATCTTGCCGCGGCAATCCGCGTCGCTGCGCTTGCGCTCGGTGATGTCGGTGGCGACCTTCACCACCTTGGTCGGGCGGCCGCCGCGGCCCGGGATGGGCGTGTAGGTCGCCTGCAGCCAGATCTCGCGGCCGCCCTTGCCGAGCCGCCGCACCTCGGCAGTATGGGGCTCGCCGCGGGCGAGCGACGCCCAGAAGTCCCGGTAGGCGGCCCCGTCCTGCTCGGCCGGGTCGACGAACAGCCGGTGGTGGCGGCCCTTGATCTCGTCCAGCCCGTAGCCGACCGCCGTGAGGAACAGGGCATTGGCGTCGAGGATCGTCCCGTCCGGCGCGAAGGCGATCACCGCCTGCGAGCGGTCGAGCGCCGCGATCAGCGCGGCATTGTCACGGCCGAAGAACCACATGCTCATGTCCCGGTGATCGGACCGGCGCGCGCGATCCGTGAACAGCCCCGCACGGCCCGGGCCTCGTCCGGCCGGCGCCGGAATTCGCGGATCCGGCGCGCCAGAGGTTGGCCCGGGTTTGCCCGCCTCCGAGAGTGTCGCGCACAACACTTAACGCCCGGTTATTCACGCCGCCGCGATCCCCGGACTGACGCAGTGCGCGGGCGGGCACGCCCGACTTATCGCATGTCAACCCCGTTCTTTCGTCTGGCGGGAGCGCCTCGGCGACAGATATCTCCCGCAATACGGTTCAGTCTAATCAATGTGCTCTTCGGCGATGTTCAGGGAACGTGTCTCGGGGCGGCGCGCCGATCCGAGGCTTGGACGATATCCGGGTGGAACGTCGCGCGGTACGTCTGGCGCGGCAGCGGTGGAGCGCGTTGACGGGGCCGGGTCTGCCGCGGTCGCCGCCTGGGATCGCGGCCGGATCTCGCGACGCGACGGTGTTGGACCGGCGCGGGTTTCGGCCGCGACTTCGCTCCGGCAGAGGCGCGGCGCCGCTCTCCTCCGCCCCGTTCGGCGCGTCACACGCTGTCCGGACGATCGCGTCCGGACAACGTCTGCCAAGCCCGCGCGGCGCGTGAGCGAAGCCCAAATCCGCCTCGCGAAGCAATCCGTCGGATTCGGGATCACAGGTCGGTCGGCACGGGGATGCCGAGCGGGAGCTTCGCCGCCGAGCCGGCGGCGCGGCAGGCCGGCCTTGGCCTCGCCTCCCCGGGCGTGATAGATGACCTTGGGTCATCTGAGTCGCATCCTGAAAATATTCCAGCGAATAGGTCCGGCTCTGCTGTGCTGGCTGGCGGTGATCGTTCAGATCATCGCCCCCGGGGGCGCCACCGCGGCGGTCGTCCGCGCGACGTTCGACCCGTTCGCGCGCCTCGTCATCTGCGGTCCGGATCACCATTCCGGCGCCTCGCGCGACCGGCCCGAGGCCCCCCCGGCACTCCACGGCGATCCCTGCGGCCTCTGCCAACTCGTGGCCGCGGGCGGATTCGCTCCGCCGTCGGTGGCGCCCGCCCTGCCCTGCCCCCATCCGCCCGGACGGGTCGCTGCACGCCCCCGCCTCGCCCCGCTGGCGCGGCGGCGGCGCCTCGACCGGATCCGGGCCCGCGCCCCACCCGCCCCCGTCTGATTCCGACTGCATGCGCTGCCGGTGACCGCGGTCCCGCGCGCCCTTCGCGAATCCGTGCCGGTCCGCGCGATCCGGCGCGCCCCGTCACGCGACGCGCCCATGCGCCGTCGGGAGAGACTCATGACAATCGATCGCATCCTGAGGAGCGCGGCGCTCCTCACCCTGGCGGCTGCGGGCGCACCGGCCCTTGCCGCGCCGCGCCCGACCGGGACCGAAGCCCCGGCGCGGCCGGCGCCCGCCGACGTCCTGGCGCTGCCGGAATTGATCATCGCCGGTTGGCGCGACGGCGCGACCACCGAGGGCAGCGGCTCCTTCACGAGCGATGCCGTCACCGTCGCCGGCAAGGCCCCGGTGCGCCGCATCGACGTTCCGTACTCGGTCTCGGTCGTCACCCGGCGCCAGATCGAGGACCAGACCTTGACCACGGTCGACGAGGCGCTGGCCCGCGCCACGGGCGTCACCCGGATCTCGAACGAGCCGTCCCAGAGCCAGTACCTCATCCGCGGCTACGACCCGCAGGCGATGTCCGACGGCGTTCCGGTGCTCGGCGGGCTGAGCGGCTACCAGCAACTCGACACGGTGCTGTACGACCGGATCGAGGTGCTGCGCGGGCCCGCCGGGCTGCTCCTGGGCCAGGGTGAGCCCGCCGGCGTCGTCAATTTCGTGAGGAAGCGTCCTCGGGAGACCTTCGGCGCCTCCCTGGCGACCAGCTACGGCTCCTGGGCCAACAAGCGCGTCGAACTCGACCTCACGGGGCCGCTCGGCGGGGAGAGCGGCGTGCGCTGGCGGGGGATCCTGGCCGGGACCGACCGCGACTCCTCCTTCCGGGACGGGCACGGCACGCGCGGGCTCGGCGCCGGCATGATCTCGATCGACCTGACGCCCCGGACCACCCTGTCGCTCTCGGCCGTCCGCCAGGGCGACCTCTCGCCGTCCTTCTCGGGCCTCCCGGCCGATGCCGCGACCCGGCGCTTCCTGCGCGTGCCCCGCGACACCAACCCCTACCCGGCCTGGGCCAGGAACCAGTGGACGACCCAGGAATACGCGGCCGAACTCGAGCACCGGTTCGGCGAATGGGTGCTCAGAGCCGCCTATGTCCGCCGCTTGCAGGACTTCGCGTTCAAGGACGCGTACCCGGTCACCGGCACCGATCCGGCCGGCAATGCCAAGTATGCGCGGCGCTGGAGCATCTGGAGCTACGACCGGGAGGGGGCCGACCTCTCCGTGCAGGGACCGGTCGAGGCGTTCGGGCGCCGGCACGAGGTGCTGCTCGGGATGAACGCCATGTCCTGGTCGCAGGCCGGCCGGCGCGTGAACTACCCCCAGGTGGACGGCAACATCTTCGACCCGAATGCCGGCGTGGCGGAGCCGTTCGGCCCGTTCACCCGCGGGAGCCGCAACCTGCAAGAGCAGTGGGGCGTCTACGGCCAGACGCGGCTGCGCCTTCTCGACCCGCTCACGCTCGTCCTCGGCGGGCGCCTCTCCTCCTACGAGGCCCGCTCCCGGGCCGCCGCCCCGAGCCGCGGCACCCCCTGGGAGACCGACACGTCGGCCACGGCGCGGCCCTCGCCCTACGGGGCGCTGGTCTACGAACTCACGCCCGGGCTCAACGCCTATGCGAGCTACGCGGACATCTTCCTTCCGCAGACGGATCCGAAATGGCCGAGCGGCGTCATCGATCCCCGGGTCGGCACGCAATACGAGGTCGGCCTGAAGGGTGAGGCCCTGGAGGGGCGCCTGCAGGCCTCCGCCGCGCTGTTCCGGATCGACGACGTCAACCGCGCCTTCGACGACGCGGCCCACCCGAACTACTCCGTCGCCCTCGGCAAGGCGCGGAGCGAGGGCGTCGAGGTCGAGGTCTCGGGCGAGCTTCTCCCGGGCTGGCAGGCCGTGGCCGGCTACACCTATGCCCGGACGGAGTTGTTGAGGGACGATTCCCGGACGGGCGCGCGCCTGACGAACTGGCTGCCCAAGCACAGCGTGAAGCTGTGGTCGCAATACGACGTCCAGGAAGGCCCGCTGCGGGGCGTCTTCGTCGGTCTCGGCCTCGTCGCCGCCTCGACCACCTCCGACCAGGGACGCGTTCCGGTCCGCTTCCAGCCGCCCTACGCGGTCCTCGACCTCCAGATCGGCTACGCGGTGAACCGGACCCTGAAAGCGACCCTGTCCGTCAACAACGTGCTCGACACGGTCTATCGCACGCGGATCGGCGGCCTCAACACCTACAACACCTACGGGGATCCGAGGAACGTGATGCTGACGCTGCGCGCCACGTTCTGAGCCGATGCCCGGCGGCGGGTCCGGGCGCCGGCCCGCGACCCGCCGCCGCCCGCTCAGAACCCGACCCGGTCGCCGCCCTTGAGCCCGAGGATGCCGCGGGCGTCGTCGGGGGTGGCGATCTCCAGGCCCAGCCCCTCGATGATCTGGCGCACCTTCGTCACCTGCTCGGCATTCGACTGCGCGAGCTTGCCGGGTCCGATCCAGAGGGAATCCTCCAGCCCGACCCGCACGTTGCCACCCATCGCGGCAGCCTGGGCGGCGATGGGCAATTGGTTGCGGCCCGCGCCCAGCACGGACCAGTGGTAATCCCGGCCGAACAGCCGGTCGGCGGTGCGCTTCATGTGAAGCACGTCCTCCGGGTGCGGGCCGATCCCGCCGAGGATCCCGAACACGCTCTGCACGAAGAACGGGGGCTTGATCACGCCCCGGTCGGCGAAGTGGGCGAGCGTGTAGAGGTGGCCGATATCGTAGCACTCCACCTCGAAGCGGGTGCCGTTCTCGGCGCAGGTGGTCAGGATGTGCTCGATGTCCGCGAACGTGTTCTTGAAGATGCGGTCGCGGGAGCCGGCCAGGTAAGGCTCCTCCCAGTCGTGCCGGAAGCTCTTGAAGCGCTCCAGCATCGGGTAGAGGCCGAAATTCATCGAGCCCATGTTGAGGGAGGCGACTTCGGGCTTGAGCGTCGAGGCCGGGGCGAGGCGCTCCTCGATGCCCATGGTGGGCGCGCCGCCGGTGGTCAGGTTGATGACGCAGTTCGCGCGCTGCTTGATCACCGACAGGAACGGGCGGAAGGCCTCCGGCCGCTGGTCGGGCTTCCCGGTGCGCGGGTCGCGGGCGTGCAGGTGGACGATCGCCGCGCCGGCCTCGGCGGCGCCGATCGCCGCCTCGGCAATCTCCTCGGGCGTGACCGGCAGGTGGGGCGACATCGAGGGCGTGTGGATCGCCCCGGTGACGGCGCAGGTGATGACGACTTTGCGTGCGGCCATGGCAGGTCCTTTCGGGCAGGTCATCTCAGGATTGGGCGCGCTTGTGCGCCATCAGGGCGGCCAAGCGGGCGTCCCGGCGGCGCGCGCGCTCGGCTTGGCTCGCCGGATCGGGACCGCCTCGCCAAGCGGCCGCGATCCGCGCGAGGCTCTCCGCCTCCCAGACCTGGGGCGGGGCCGGGTCGGCGGCGAGGCGGCGGTAGAATCCGCCGTAGCGGGCGGCGTAGTCGGGCACGCCGCCGGGCGCGTTGAGGTCGATCGTCGCGAAGGGGCCGAGGAAGGACCAGCGCAGGCCGAGCCCCTCCGAGACCGTCTTGTCGAGATCCTCCGGGCTCACCACGCCCTCGGCGACGAGGCGGAAGGCCTCCGACAGCAGCGCCCCCTGCAGCCGGTTGAGGACGAAGCCCTCCACCTCGCGGTGCACGGTCACGGGCACCTGCCCCGCCGCCTCGTAGAGGGCGCGGGCGCGGGAGATCGCGGCCGGATCGGTCCAGGGCGCGCCGCAGAGTTCCACCACCGGCACGAGGTGGGGCGGGTTGACCGGGTGCGCCACGAGGCAGCGGCCGCGGCCGGGCAGGCCCTCGGTGAAGAGGGAGGCGACGATCGCCGAGGTCGAGGAGGCCAGGATGGTCTCGCGCGGGCAGAGCGCGTCGAGCTCGGCGAACAGCGCGCGCTTGGCCTCGACGGTCTCGGGCCCGCTCTCCTGGACGAGGTCGGCCCCCGCCACCACCTCGTTCAAGGCCGCGTGGCAGCTGACGCGCGCGAGGGCGCCCGGGACGTCCGCGACGAGGCCGTGGGCGGAGAGCTGCCGCAGGGCCGCCTCGATATGGCCCGGCGCGGCCTCGCGCGCGGCCGGATCCCGGTCGGTGAGGCGGACCCGGAACCCGGCCCGGGCGAAGACCACGGCCCAGGAGCGGCCGATCAGGCCGGCTCCGACGAGGGCGACGTTCGGCATGGCAGGATCTCCCGTTACAGCCACAGCACCTGGCGGCGCAGGGCCAAGTCGTCGCGCAGCGCGCGCGACGGGCCGACATGCATGACGCGGCCGCGCTCCAGCGCGACGGTCCGGTCGGAGAGCGCCAGGGCGAGGTCGAGGTTGTGGTCGACGATGACGATCGAGACCTCGCGGCGCAGGGCGTCGAAGGTCTCGAACAGGCTCTCGACGATCGCCGGCGCCAAGCCCTCGAAGGGCTCGTCGAGCAGGAGCACGCGGGTGTCGCCCGAGAGGGCGCGGGCCACCGCCACCATCTGCTGCTCGCCGCCCGACAGGTAGTCGGCGGGGGTGCGCCAGCGCTCGCGCAGGCGCGGGAAATAGGCGAGGATGCGCTCCTCGTCCCAGTGCACGCCGTGCCCGGTGCGCCGCCGCAGCCGGCCGAGTTCGAGATTCTCCGCGACGCTCATGCCCGCGAAGAGCCCCCTGCCCTGCGGCACGTAGCCGATGCCGGCCCGGGCGATGGCGGCGGCCGAGCGCCCGTCGAGGCTCTCGCCGGCGAGGCGGATCCGGCCGGCGGCGTGGGGCGCGATCCCGGTGACCGTCTTGAGGCAGGTCGACTTGCCGGCGCCGTTGCGGCCGAGCAGCGCCACGATCTCGTTCTCGTGCACCGCGAAGGTGACGCCGTTGAGGATGTGGCTCTTGCCGTAGAACGTGTCGACCTGATCAAGGGAGAGGAGCGTGCCTCCGCCCGCGGCGCTCGGGCGGGGCTTGGCGGCGATCGCGGCGGTGCCCGAGCCGATATAAACCTCCTGCACCGCCGGGCTGGTGCGGGCCTCCTCGACGGTGCCGTCGACGAGGACGCGGCCCTCGTTCATCACCGTGACGGCGTCGGCGATCTGGAAGACCCGGTCGATGTCGTGCTCGACCATCAAGACCGGCACCTCCGTCGAGACCCGCTTGATGATGTCGCCGATGCGCCCGCGCTCGGCCGCCGCGAGGCCGGCGAGCGGCTCGTCGAGGAGGAGCACGCGGGGCTTGGTGGCGAGCGCCACTCCCATGTCGAGGAGGCGCTGGCCGCCGTAGGAGAGGGAGCCGGCCTCCGTCCGCTCCAGCCCCGCGAGGCCGAGCCAGCGCAGGATCTCGGCCGTCTCCGCGGCCACCGCCCGGTCCCGGCGGGCGTCGCGCCAGGGATTGAAGCGGCCGGGATGCCGGCTCTGGACCGCGAGGCGGACATTCTCCTCGACGCTCAGCGCCGGAAACAGGTTGGTGATCTGGAAGGAGCGGCCGAGGCCGGCCCGGCAGATCCGCTCGGGGGCGAGCCCCGCGATCGAGCGCTCCTCCAGGGTCACGTCGCCGGCATCGGGCCGGAACATCCCGGAGATCAGGTTGAAGGCCGTGGTCTTGCCGGCGCCGTTCGGGCCGATCAGGGCGTGCAGCGTCCGGTCGCGCACCGCGATCGAGACGTCCTCCACCGCCCGGATGCCGCCGAAGCGCTTGGCGATGCCGCTCGCCCGCAGGATCGCGCCCGCGACCGCCCCGTCCGGGCGCAGGAAGCCGGGCAGGTTCTCGGGGGCGCCGGCCCGCCGGCCGGCCATCGCGGCGTCCTCGCTCGGGGCCGGCCGGATCAGGCGCAGCACCCGCCGGCCGATGCCGACGAGCCCGTCCGGCGAGAACAGGATGAAGCCGATGAACAGGAGGCCGAACCAGAACAGCCAGTCGCCGGTCCAGATCGAGAGCAGTTCCCGAAACAGGATGAAGAACAGCGCGCCGATCGCCGGGCCGGCGAGGCTGCGCATGCCCCCGATCACCACCATGGCGAGGAGTTCGCCCGAGAAGGCGGTGCCGAGCGGCTCGGCCGAGGCGAAGCGGTGGGTGAAGACCTCGAGCACGCCCGCGAGGCCCGTCACCGCCGCCGAGATCGTGAAGGCGAGGAGCTTGTAGCGGGCGGTGGGGTAGCCGAGGAAGCGGGCCCGCTGCTCGTTCTCGCGGATCGCCTCCAGCACGCTGCCGACCGCCGAGCGGCGCAGCCGCGCGAGCCCGCAGAGCACCGCGAAGCCGACGACCGCCACGCAGGCGTACCACGTCGCCGGGGCGTCGAGGTCGATGCCGAGCAGGGAGGGCCGCACCACGCCGCCGAAGCCGCTCTCGCCCCCGGTCAGCGCCGTCCAGCGATAGGCCACCGTGAAGGTCAGCGCCGAGAGGGCCAGCGTCAGCAGCGAGAAGTAGACGCCCCGGCGGCGCAGGATCAGCAGGCCGACGAGGAGGGCGGCGAGGGCCACGAAGGCGAGGGCGAAGACGGCCGGCGCGACGAGGCCGCCGGGGAAGAGGGCGCGCTGGCTGATCGCCGCCGCGTAGGCGCCGAGGCCTAAGAAGGCGCCGTGCCCGAAGGAGACGAGGCCGGTCTGCCCGACCAGGATGTTGAGGCCCAGGCAGGCCACCGCGAAGACCACCACGTCGGTGGCCGTGGTCAGGGTGAGGCCGAGCCCCTGCAGGCCGAGCGGCAGGACGACGAGGGCGAGCGCCAGGAGGGGGAGCGCGAGCCGATCGGTGCGGGTCATCGGGCGGTCCCTACTCGAAGCGCAGGATGCGCTCGCCGAACAGGCCGCGCGGCCGGACGAGCAGGATGAGGGCCATGAGCGCGTAGATCGCGGCCTCGGCGAAGCCCGGATAGACGAGGACCATCAGGCCGCGCACCACGCCGACGATCAGGGCCGCCACGACCACGCCCCAGAACGAGCCGAGGCCGCCGATCACCACGACCACGAAGGCGCCGGTGAGCACCTCCGCGCCCATGGCCGGGTGCACGCCCGTGATCGGCGCCAGCATCACGCCCGCGAGCCCCGCGAGCGCGACGCTGATGAACACCACCGCCGCCATGTAGGGCTTGAGCGAGATGCCGAGCGCCGCGACCATGTCGGGATTCTGCACCCCGGCCCGCACCACGCGCCCGAAGGTGGTGCGCTGCAGGAGGAACCAGACGGCGGCGACCGCCGCCACCACGGCGGCGAGGATGGTCAGCCGGTAGCGGGAGAGGATGAAGTCGCCCAGGAAGACCTGTCCGCGCAGCGCCTGCGGGATCCCGTAGGGCAGCGGCGGCGCGCCGAAGATCATGCGCAGGGCCTGCTCGGCCACCATGGCGAGGCCGAAGGTCAGGAGGAGCGAGAGGATCGGGTCGGAGCGGTAGAAGCGGCGGAAGAGCAGCCGCTCGGCCGCGAGGCCGATGATCCCGACGAGGAGCGGCGCGGCGAGGATCGCGCCGGAGAAGCCGAGGCTCGGCGAGAGCACGATGGTGAGGTAGGCGCCGACGGCGAAGAACGCCCCGTGCGCGAGGTTCACGATGCCGCCGAGGCTGAAGATCAGCGACAGGCCGAGCGCGATCAGGAGGTAGATCGCTCCCAGGAACAGGCCGTTCACGACCTGCTCGACGGCGAGGGTGAGGAGCATCACGGGACGTGTCCGGTCGGAGGGACGGGGTTGCGGAGCGGCCGGGACGGGATCCCGGCCGCCGGGGCGGAGGCGCGCGCCTCACGCGATGTCCGGCTGATCGCCTCGCGATGCGGCAAGCGGCTTCGCCGGGGCGGAGCGTCGCTCGGCCGCGCGGGCTCCCGGTGCGAATGCCGAGAGCCCTGTTCCGGACTTCGCGTCACCCCTCCATCTTGCAGGCGGCCTCCTCGGCGGTCGGGGCCAGCACCTCCAGGTCCTCGTTCGGCCCCGGCAGGGCCGGCGAGGACGAGAAGATGTCCCACTTGTCCTTGACCTTGTCGGCCGGCAGCGCGGTGATCGCGTACATCTCGCTGATCAGCTGGTGGTCGCGGGCGCGGAAATAGCCGGGGCGCGGCTTCTGCACGTCGAACTTGGCGCCGCCCTCCAGGTAGGAGACCAGGGCCGGCCCCTCGGTCGACTTCGCCTCGCGGATCGCCTGGGCGACGATGCGGATGCCGTTGTAGTCGCCCCAGGCCTGGTTCTCGGGCGGCTTGCCGTACTTCTTGGTGAAGGCGGCCACGAAGGCCTTGGCGGAGGGCGTGTCGACCTTGTGGTGCCACAGGCAGGGCCAGGTGCCGGCGAAGTTGCCCGCGCCCGCGCCCCAGGCGAGCGCGGTGTCGAAGCCGAAGCCCGCGATCGGGAAGGGCAGTCCGTACTCGGCGTACTGCTTGAGGAAGTTGGTGATCTGGTTGCCGGCGAGGTTCGAGATCACGAGGTCGGGTTTGGCCTGCCGGATCTTGATCAGGTAGGCGGAGAAGTCGGTGGCGTCGGTCGGCACGAGCTCGTCCGCGGCGAAGCTGCCGCCGTTGCCCTGCATGAACCCCTTGGCGACGCGCAGGAGGTCGTGCCCGAAGGCGTAGTCGGCGGTGAGCGAGTACCAGCGCTTGCCCTTCACCAGCCCCTCCTGGACCAGCGAGCGGCCGACCGCCTTCACGTACATCGAGTTGGCGCCCTCGATGTGGAACATGAAGCGCTTGCAATCCTGGCCGCGCAGCGCGTCGGAGTTCGCCCCGGTGTTGAAGAAGGGGGTGCGACCGCGCTGCGCCACCTGCCCGATGGCGAGGGCCGAGGCGGAGGAGATCTCGCCGACGATGGCCGCGACCTTGTCGCGCTCGACGTAGCGCTCGGCCTTGCTGGAGGCGGTCTGGGGATTCACCGAATCCTCGGTGAGGAGTTCGATCCGGCGGCCGTTGATGCCGCCCGCGGCGTTGATCTCCTCGGTGGCGAGCTGGGCCGCCATCACGGCGTACTCGCCGAGCGGCCCGAGGAAGCCCGTGCGCGGCGTCAGGTGACCGATGCGGATCGGCCCCTCCTGCGCCCGCCCGATGGCCGGCATCGCGAGCGCCGCGCCCGCCGCCAAGCCTCCCTGCACGAGGAGGCGGCGCGTCGGCTTCATGCCCTGCGTCATGGGTCTCGTCCCCTGCCCTAGCAATCCGTCACGGTCGCGTGGCTTGCCGTGATCTGTGATCACACTTAGGCTGCCATCAAACCGGGTGCCTGTCGAGATGCCGGCCAGCGGGCGGGCGCCGAAACCCGCCGGAGGAGCGCGACGCCGTGGACGGGGCCATCGCCAGGATCGGCCGAATGGAGCGCGCGACGCTGGGCGACCGCGTCTACGCCGAGCTGCGCGGGCTCCTGATCGCCGGGGAACTCGCGCCGGGCGAGCGGCTGTCCCTGCGCCGCGTCGCCGCCGAACTCGGCACCTCGATGATGCCGGTGCGCGAGGCGGTGTCGCGGCTCGCCGCCGACCGGGCGCTGGAGGTGCTCCCGAACCGCTCCGTGCGGGTGCCGCTGATGGATGCGGGGCAGTTCCGCGAGCTGACGCGGGTGCGCGTCGTCGTCGAGGGCTTCGCCGCCGAGGAGGCGGCCCGCGCCCGCACGGAGGCCGATCTCGCGGCCGTCGCCCTGCAGGACGCGCTCTTCCGCGCCGAGGCCCGCGCGGCCTCGCCGAATTTCGAGCGGGCGGTGCGGGCGAACAAGGACCTGCATTTCGCCGTCTACGCGGCGGCGCGGATGCCGACGCTCCTGGCGATCATCGAGGGGCTGTGGCTGCGCGTCGGCCCGGTGCTGAACCTGGACATGCGGGTCTCGGGCCAGCGCCTCGCCGAAGGGGCGGCGGAGCGCCACCACGCGGCGCTGGTCGCGGCGATTCGCGCCCGGGACGGGGCGGCGGCGCGCGCCGCGCTCGTCGCCGACGTCGAGGGCGCGGCGGCGTTCATCGCGGGCAGCGGGCGGCTGCCCGAGGAGAGGAGGGAATGATGGAGATGGGTGTGGCGGGCCTT
>NC_010373.1:0-57951 GCF_000019365.1 Methylobacterium sp. 4-46
CCCATTGCTTCCCCCGACCTCACCCACCGCCTCGACGCGGCACGATTTTCATCTCGACATCGACATCGCCCCGCCCCGGGTGAATCCCTGCCCCTTCGACCGCCTACGCAACCGCGGCGAGCTTGACATGGACCGCGTCCGCAACAACGCGCTCTACGCCGCCGGCAGTCGCCTGCGCGAGCACGCGCAGCACGCCGCCCTCGACGGCCTCGCCCGCGCTCGCCTGGACGGCACGCCCGGCAGCGGCCCGGGATCCCGCTGCCCGATCACGGAGACCGTCGAGCGCCACCGCCACACGCTCTTGCTCGCGAAGCAATCGATGCAGTCCCATGAATGGCAGATCGTGATTGCCGTTGTGATCGACGAGGCGACCCTTGAGCAGGCGGGCCGGTCCGCAGGCTACGGCAACAAGGCCGGTGCAACTGCCGTTGCGCTCGACCGCCTCCGGCACGGCCTCGCAGCCCTGGTCATGGCCTGGCGTCTGCTCCCGCCCGGTGAACACCCGCTGTCCGTCGCGTGATACATTTCGTCATATTTTGAGCCTGACGTATTCTTCTTGACAGGGTGGACGCCAGTCGGTTAGGTTTGGGTACCTTCCGCAACTGCGTCCAAATCCTGCCCCGCACTCGTGCGGGCGGTGACGCGTTCGCCTGCGGCGGGTTCTTTGAGCGTGTTAGCCAAACTCACGGCCGTCCCTTCCGGGGCGGCCTTTTTCTTATCGAGAGGAGTCCACATGTCTCCCCAAGATGATCGCCTTGATCTGCTGACCGGCTTCCAGACCATCGGCGATTATCTCGGCTGGTCTTATCGTAAAACACAGTATCGATCGTCAATCGGCGATCTTCCGACCTTCAAGGTTGGTCAACATGTCTGCGCCCGTCGCTCAACTTTGCGCGATTGGGCCATGAAGATGGAGGCGAAAGCTTCCCGAGAAGGCAAGCTCGCCGATGTCGCGCCATAATGCAGCCGCGCGAGCCCGACACGTCGAAGCCCAACGCCGGTACGCCAAGCGATGGCCCGAGAAGATCAGGGCGCAGCGCAAGGCACAGTACGCCCGCAAGCGCGGCAAGATCATCTTCGGATCGTGCGCTCACTGCGGCGAGACCGACCGTCTCGAAGCTCATCACGAAGATTACGACGCGCCGCTCGCTGTGATCGTGGTCTGCGGACCGTGCCATCGGGAGATCCACGCCCGCATCCGGCTCCGCACCCTTGCTGAGCGCGCAATGGCCAAGCTGAGAACCCTGGAGGCACTGCCAGCGGCCAAGATGCCTCGTTGGCTACGGCACCCACTCCGAAACCGCGAACGGCCGTCCTGGGCCATCCTGGAGCCCCTAAAGCTATGCCGCGCAAGCCCGCATCCAATGCCGTGGCGAAGTCCGCGGTCAGCAACGGCACGAGCCTGTTCCTGGTCGATGAGGTCGATCGCCGGTCAGCTCCGGCCCGCCGCTTCCGAGATATCGTCGGCGACGTCACCTCCGATCTCGGCGGCCGAGACGAGGTGACGGCTGTCCAGCAGCAGCTGATCCGCCGCTTCGCCACGCTCGCCCTGACCCTGGAACTCCAGGAGGCCGCGATCGTGGAGGGCGGGCAAGTCGACCTGGATCTCTACGGCCGCCTGTCCGGCCAGATGAACCGGCTCGCCTCGACCCTCGGGCTCAAGCGGGTAATGCGCGACGCCAACGAACTCGACCTCAAAGCGTACATGGCGCGGAAAGCGGGGGTGTTGTCGTGACGATCATCGACGCGCTCACCGACCCGCATCTGTTCGGCTCGGCCATCCGCGACCCGGCGACCTTCACGGCGTGGCGGGTCTTCCTGAAAGCGTTCTTCGGCCTGTCCATGAACGAGGCCGAGTTGGAGATCTTCCGGGCCTGTACCGGCCGCGAGGTGCCGCCCACCACCCCGATGGCCGAGGCCCATCTGCCGACCGGGCGGAGAGCCGGGAAGTCGTTCGTCCTCGCCCTGATCGCGGTCTACCTCGCGGCCTTCCGTGAGTACCGCGGTTACCTCGCCCCGGGCGAGCGCGCCACCGTGATGGTCCTCGCCGCCGATCGTCGGCAGGCGCGTGTCATCTTCCGCTACTGCAAAGGTCTGCTCGCCGGCTCACCGCTCCTCGCCAACCTGATCGAACGCGAGACGGCCGAGGCGCTGGACCTCGCGAACGGCGTCACGATCGAGATCGGCACCGCCTCGGTGAAGACGACGCGCGGCTACAGTCTAGCGGCGGTGCTGTGCGACGAGATCGCGTTCTGGGAGACCAGTGAGGACAGCGCGTCGCCGGACTACGAGATCCTGAACGCGCTGCGCCCCGGTATGGCGACGATCCCGGGCTCGGTGCTGCTCTGCGCCTCGTCTCCCTACGCCCGCAAAGGCGCGCTCTGGGACGCCTTCTCGCGGCACTTCGGGCAGGACAACTCGGACGTGCTCGTGTGGCGAGCCGCTACCCGGGTGATGAACCCCACGGTGCCGGAGCGGACCATCGACGAGGCGTACCAGCGCGACCCCGCAGCCGCCGCGGCCGAGTACGGGGCCGAGTTCCGCAGCGACATCGAGTCCTTCGTTAGTCTCGACGTCGTCAAGGCGTGCATCGACTCCGGGGTCATGGAACGTCTGCGCCACGCGGGCCGGCACGTCGCGTTCGTGGATCCCTCGGGCGGCTCGGCCGACAGCATGACGCTGGCCATCGCGCACCACCAGGCGGGCAAGGCCGTGCTGGACGCCGTCCGTGAGATACGCCCGCCGTTCTCGCCCGAGCAGGTCGTCGAGGAATTCGCCGGCCTCATGAAGTCCTATGGAATCCGTGAGGTCACGGGCGACAGGTACGCGGGCGAGTGGCCGCGGGAGCGGTTCCGAGTACACGGCATCAACTACAAGGTCTCGGAGAAGTCGAAGTCCGACCTCTACCGCGACCTCCTGCCGTTGCTGAACTCGGCGAAGGTCTCGCTCCTCGACCACCCGCGCCTCGTTCAGCAGCTCGTTGCGCTCGAACGCCGGACCGCCCGCGGCGGGCGCGACTCCATCGATCACCCGCGCGGCGGACACGACGACCTGGCGAACGCCGTCGCGGGTGTCCTGGTCGGACTCGCTCGCCCCCAGAACACCTTCCAGGTGTTGCCCTTCCCGTTTTGACATCCAAACAGAACTAAGGATCCGACGACCCAATGGCTTATCCTACCAAGACCCTGCCGCTAGATGACTCCGGTAATGTCAGCGGCGCCGCCACGGCAATCACGACGCTAAGGGCTGCCGCCGGCACTCGCTATGCAAATGCCGTCACCGCTCTACACGCGGCGTTCGTTGACCTCCAAGCACTGGACGTACTCACGAACAACACGAATGTTGGCGGCAACGGCATGGCGGTCAACACCTTCACGGGTGGCGAGGCCGAATGGCGCCTGCCGCTGATGCTCCGGCACCCGGTCTACATCCCGAACATCCCGGGCAATCCGAATTGGGCCGCCGAGTCACGTGCTCGTCTCGACATTTACTTCTCGAACCTGAGCTGAGATACACGATGTCCAACAAAGGCAACATCGCCGAATTCTGGCAGCAGGCCGTCCGGCAGCAGCTCGATCAGTGTCCAGCGCTGCGGTCCGATTCCCAGACGGGCAGCCCGGTCGTGGCCGCGCTCCGCTCTGCCACGTCGCGCGCGGCGGAGATCTCCGCGGCCTTCGGTCGGATCGGCGAGCGCACCCGCCGCGATCCCCATCTCACCGAGGCTGGCAAGCGGGACAAGATCACGACCGTGGCGACCCGCGACACGCTCGGTCCGCTGAGGCGGACGCAGCGCGAGGTGGCCGAGGTGAAGGCGCAGGTCGCCGCGAAGCGTGCCGCGTGCGTCGTCCGGCGCGGCACCGACCCCGTCGAGGAGATGAGACGCCAGGAGGTCCGCGCTTTCCTTCGCAGTCTGCCCGATCCAGGCAAGCGGATCGGCGCAGCGATGCAGGATCCCGAGATCGCCCGCGCCGTCGTGGAGGCCAGCCCGATGCTGTCCGGCATGGATGCGGCGAACTACCAGCGTATCCACGATGAAGTCGTCAAGGCCGAGCATGGCGACGTGCTTGCCGAACTGGATGGGCTGAAGGAAGTCATCCAATACGCTGAGAACATCATGGCGTTCTGCCACAACTCAGTCCGTGATACGCTCGGCGAAAACCGGGAGACTGACAAGCTGATCGCGGATTTCAACAAGGAATACGACGCAAGCTAAGCGTCAGAGATCGCGCCGTCCCGTGGTGGGTGGCGGCGCGATGGAGGCCCTGGCCGCTCCGCCGTCAGCCACGCGGCGTCGAGCGGCCGGGCCGACCCTGAGTTTTTCCGGCGGCTCCCCTTCGCCGGAACGGGAAAAACCATCCATGACCGACACCGATCGCGCCAACATGGGCGCTTTATTCCGTGAGGTCGCGACGAAATTGGGCGGCTACGTGCCCGGTCGCGGCATGGTATTCAGCGACTGCGTTGCCCGCGCTCTCGGCTACTACGATGCTACTTTGCTCAGAGCGCACATGCGAGACCCCAACAATGTCGAGTGGCGCCGCCGCCTGATCGACGCGGTCGCCATGCTGAAGGCGGCGCGTCCGTGAGCGGGATCGGCCGATCCGCCGGATCCTCGCCGAGCAAGAATGGCAATGCCCACCGGGGCCCGCGTCGTCGACATTAGATCGTCTGTGGCTATCAACTGCCGCGGTGATCCTTCCGCCATGCGCTCGGCGCCATGCCAGTCCAGCGGTGGAAGGCACGCGTGAACGCGGGCGGCTCCGAGAACTCCAGGGCGGCCGAGATCCTCGCTAAGCTCAGGTTGGTGTTGGCCAGCAACTGCTTGGCCATTGCGAGTCGCGTCTGATTCGCGACGGACCGAAACGTCGTTCCCTCGGCCTTCAGGCGGCGGGCCAGTGTGCGCTGATGGATCGCCAGCGACTGCGCGACGTGAAGCCTCTCGATCCGCTTCTCGCTCACCGTCGAGCGCACGCGCCGCCGGACCTCGTCGGTCAGGCCGGACGGGATGACGGCCTCAAGCTGCTGGATGCGCCGCTCTACGGCCGCTCGAATGAGCGGGTTGGCGCCCTCGACCGGTCGCCTCAGAACCCGGGCTGGGAACACCAGCGCCGCGATCTCCTGCGAGAACCGGACCGGGGCTCGGAAGAAGCGCGTGTAGGGTGTGGTATCCTCTGGTTCCAGACGCGGTAGCAGCACCTCCTCCGGGCTCCAGTGAGGGCTGCACAGCGACCGCAACACGCTGGTCAGCGCCGCAATGGCTCTCTCGCAGTGGAGCGCCACCCCCTCGATGTCAGGCTCATACGGCGCATAGCTCACGATCGCGACCGGGCCGTCGATCGACAGCTCAATCACGGCACCGCGGTTCAGGAGATCGTGGTGCGTCCGCACGGCCTGCAAGGCGTCGCCGACCGTCTCTGAGTGACGCATCCGCGTCCCGAGCAGACCAAGCGAGGCGAGAGTGACGCGCTGACCAATGAGGAGGCCGAAGTGGGCGCACTGCGTCTGGTCGGCGGCCAGCGCCGTCAAGCGGCCCAACGACGCGAACGAGATTGCTTCGATGGTACCAAAGATCTGCGTGTCAATGCCGGCCAGCTTGAGGATCTTCTCGGGCTCGATTTTCAGCTCAACCAGAATGTCGCAGATCGCCTGTACCGCATGAACGTGAACGAAATCAATAGGAACATGTCCTGAAGGAATGACCCGCAAAGGGGTGATTTGCCCCTTGCATTTAGACAAACCTATATTTAATCCTAAGTCATAGCCTTGACCGTCGCCAGACGACGCATCAGAGTCCATGGCTGCGTCTCCAGTGTTTCTGGGTCAGCTAACTCACGTAGATCACGATCTCATCGTCTTCGCAATAGAGAAGCAAGGGGTCAAACCCGTAGCTGTAACAGCTACGGGCTTGACCCAAAGCATATCATTGGCATTGAATTGCGAACAATCGATTTGCGCTGAGGGCGTTTGAGACCTTCTCATCGTAGCCTCGACCCGCGCCACAGCGGTGTGGGCCTCAGGAAGCTCTGCTTCTTCACCGCGCGGGCCGCGCCAGCAGGATCGCCGTCCTGACTGCCATCCGCATCTCGGCCTCGGACGAGCCCCTCGCTGCCAAGACCTCACGAGCGTGAGAGCTGGCCGCCATAATCGCGCAAACATCGATCGCGATGTCCTCCGCGAGCGGGCGAGGGCCGGGCTTCGGATCGCTCAGGAAGTCCATTACGGCTGCGTCGAGTTGCTCGTCGGTGACGAGCTTGAGCTTGTAGAGGTCGCCGATTGTCAGGGTATCAGCCACGCTTGAACTCCCGGACCGCATCGGGATGCGGACTGGCCGATGCGGGTCTCGATCACGCCTTCGGTGGTGATCTGGACGTCCCCCTATCAGTCTCGCGCGTTTCTGCGACGGCGCTCGTTCACCGCCTTATGGCCGGCGGCGCGGTGGGGCGCCGCGGCGCGTGTCGCCTGGCCCGGGGGCTTGGCCTGCCCGGGGAAAGTGTCGGGGGTGCCGCCCGGGGCGCCGGCTGCGCGCTCCGCGCCGCCCACGGGACCTCCGGCTTGCGACCCCGCCTTGTTGTAAGGCGAGCCACCCTGCGCGAGGACCGCTGCGGGCAGTAGGGCCAACGACGCGGCGAGAAGAGCTGCTTTGATCACGGGCGGTATCCTCAGCACTATCCTTGTCTCTGTACGATGCCATGCTGCGGTATGCGCCACTTGACCCAGTGGGACTCCGCTGACACCAGCCGATCCTGCCAGGGCGGGCGGGCTCTTGTCGTCCAAACGGGCACCCATGCGAACGGCCGGCTTCTCGGACGCCGCACTCAGCCTGCGGAACGTCCAGACCGCGATGGGCTAGCTCAGGTGAATGCGCCGCCCCGGCGGGCGTGGTCGGGTAGCAACCTCATGCGAACCCTCGAACTGGCCCGCCCGGCGCCCCCGTCGAGGCGGGCTTCCTTCTGCAAGGCGTCACGCTCTACGGCTAAGCCGCTCGTGGCAGGAGGCAGCGCATGGCCGACGACTTCAACATCCGGGACGCGCTTGAGGCGCTCCTCCGCGAGGCCGGCCAGATCTTCGACGTATGCGACCGGGACGACAGCTGGGCCCCGACGGCGTCGTTCGTCGTCGAGATCCAGGCTCACGCCTGCTGCGAAGCGCTGAACGGCCTGGAGGGCCGCGAGCGGTATAAGGTGACGAAGCGGGCGGCCTAAGGGTCCCCTCCCGAGCCGGCGTTCCTTTGTGCGGGCCGGGTCCTTGAGGACCCAGGGAGCCCGACCCGCGGCCCGTCCGGGAGTTGGGACCTAGGAGCAGGCGCGCACAGACTAGCACAGTTTAGCCGCCCGCCCGCGACGCCCCGCCGGAGGCCGATCAACTGGCCCTCGACTGGCGCCCGGCCCGAGGCCCGCGCGAGACCTTCGGAATGCTGTCCTGAGGGCCCATAACGCGCACCATACTGCCACTTATGCGAATGGGCCGCCGTCACGCGCGTGAGGGCGAGCACAACCCTCATTCCGCTACACGCAACAGCCGGTTGTCGGTGGGATTCAGACGCTTCGTCACCTCAACCGAGGCTTTGAATTTCACGTCGCGCTTGGCCGGAACCGTGACCAGTTCTCCCGTGCGAGGGTTGCGGCTTGGCCGGGCATCTCTCGTTACCGTTTTGAACGCCCCGAAGCCGCGCAGCTCAACCCTGCTACCATCGGCCAAGCCCTCTGCGATCCTGTCCAAGACCGCGCGTACGACCGCGTTAGCCTGGCCAGAGCGGAGATGCGGGTTCAGTTCCGCGATGCGTCGGGTGAACTGCGATCTAAGCATATAGCCATGGTGGAGCGCGGCTCGACGAGGGCAACCCTGTCGATGGTTGGATCCTGCACGGCCCTTCGCGCGCGAGGCCGAGCACAACCTACATTCCAGCAGTACCAACCTGAAGCTTGGGCGCGTTCCAAGGTCGGTGGCGGTCTCAAGCGGCAGTCCGGTCTGCGGACGTCCGTTCACCCGGACCGGCTCGCCTGTCTGGGAACAGTAGACACCCCAGCCACCACCGATGCCGTCACGGAACGGGCCTCGGCCGCGAGCCGTTTAACGGTCTCATAGGAGGAGATCGCCATGGCCGACAAAGACCGCATCGAAGGGTCCGCCGATCAGATGAAGGGCTCGCTCAAACAGACCGCCGGCGACTTGACCGGTGACCAGAAATTGAAAAGCGAAGGGACGATGGACAAGGTCTCCGGCAAGATCCAGAACGCGGTCGGAGGAGCCAAAGACGCGATTCGCGACACGTTCTCGTCCGACAAGGACAAAAAGCCCACGTAACCACAACGAGGGAGCCCGCGGGCTCCCTTTCTCGTTGAACCAATCCCGTTCCTGTACAAACGGCCGGACCCCAATACGCGCCGACCCACGCCAGCCAAGCTGTCTACTCCTCCCATCGGGGGCACAGCATGGCGCAGGTTCGCGTCCTCGACCCGCTGACGGGCCGCGTCGTCTCGGTCGACCTGCCCTGCCCCCTGCTACGCGTCCCGCTCCACGCCCCGCCGAAGCTGTTCGAGAGCCGCGTCCAAGCCCGGTGCAGGGCGCGACGGCGCCGGAGAAGCCGCAGACGGTGCCGCCGACCGCCGTCCCGGCAGCTTGAGGACGGTCACCACGGGGCGTTCCGGCTTCCTAGTAGGTCTCTGACTATCTGAAGGGCGCGCATTTCTGCATCCAGGGGGCGGCGGCGCTTTAGCCAAGCCGACCATTCCCGCGAGAGCACGGTCACCCGGTTCGGCAGGTTACGGTCACCGCGTCGGCGGCGCTCTTCGATCCGCACCAAGCCGTCCAGCTCGGCGAGCCGGATCGCGTCCTGGGCGAGCCGGTGCGAGACGCCGGCCCGGGCCGCGATCTCGCCGACCGTCAGGGTGCAGTCGCCGTTCGCCGCGATCTCGTCGCCGACGATGCCCAGGACCGCGAGCTGGCCCGTCGTGAAGCGCGCAGCCGTGGCGGGCGGCAGCGGCCCGGAGAAGGCGATCGTGCGACGCCTCTCCAGGGTCTTGAGGCGGTCAGGGCTCCTACAGCGGCGTTTCGGGGGGAAGAGGGTCCGCAGTCGACCGAGCGGCACGACGGTCGCTGGCGCGCGTCTGGCGGGCATCCTGGCCCTGATCGCGGCGTCGGCTTTCTCATACTCGGCCTCGGTGATCCGCCCGTCCGCGTAGGCGCGGGCGAGGTCCCGTAGCTCTTGGTCGTGATTCATCAGTCCCGGCCCTCATAGGGCCGCGGCAGATCGATCGGGCGCGCCGGTCAGGGCGGTCCGTCTCCAGACAAAGCCTCGCCGTGCCGGAACTGCCACGTTCCGGCTTGACTCCCGAGGGAGGCTCTGGCGATATCCGGAGTGCGAACTTTCGGACATCGCCGCTTCGGCGGTTCAGCGGCCTCCCGGTGCCACCCGGGGGGCCGTTGGCTTTTTAGGGGTTCACTGCGGCGGCGGTGGATCTCCTGCGTGTCGACTCGGCGGAATGCGGGCCGCACGACGTGGCATCAGGCCCCAAGCGGCGCCGTTCGTCAAACCGACGCACGAACACCTGGCCGCCACCCGTTCGACACCAATTCGCAATCCTTCGTTAACCATCACGTGCCAGCGTCGGACGCCCGTCCATCGGGTGTACGGCGGGTGTCTAGATGGCAGAGGAATGGTTTACATACAGTGCGTTAGGCGAACGCCTTGGCATCTCACCTGAAGCAGCGAGACAGAAGGCGATCCGCAACCACTGGCCTCGCCGGGCAGGCAATGATGGGAAGGCGCAGGTCCGAGTCGACATCGAAGAGGTGATCGCCTCGACCATTCCCCGGAAGCCGCGGGAAGAGGAGCCGTCCGACGCCTGTCCGACACCCGAAGCACTGCCCGTCGAACCCCCGTCGGACGCCCGCACCTTCGCAGCCCTGGAGGAGCACATAGCCACGCTCAAGGCTATGGCTGCAAAGGCGGAAGAGATCGCGGAACGTGAGCGCCAGCGTGCGGACCAGGAGGGTGTACGGGCCGACGCCGAAAGGGCTCGCGCGGATGCCGAACGTGCCCGAGCCAACGAGCTGGTTGACCGCATCACGCAGCTCCAGAACGACGAGCGCGCGAGCCGCGCCACGATCGAACGCGAACTGTCCGAGCTGCGCGGCGTCGTTGACCGTCTGAAGCGCCCATGGTGGCGGCGTCTGGCCGGCTGACGCCCGTTCGACACCCGTCGTACGCGCGAACCCACGTGGGCCGAGCACAGCCTCGTGAACGGGCGTACGGCTTCCACGGTGTGTGGGTGTCGGCCGGGCGTCGGACAGGTGATCGCCTCGGGCGCGGCTCCTCCCATCGCTGCCCGCCGGCTTACACCCCACCTTAACCCCACGGCCCCAAGCTCCCCGACAGGCAAGCGCCCCCTTGCTTGCCAACGAGGCGGCCGGGCCTGGCCAGACTTATCGGCCCGGCCGCCTCGTTCTCCAGACCGGCCCCGAGCGGCGAATGCAGATCTACCGCCGGCTGCGGGAGCGCGGCTTCAGCCCCGTCCAGACGCTCGCCATGATCGGCGTCAGCGTTCCGCTTCTGGTGGCCGGCGCGAGCATCACCCTGCTCGGCACGCTCGACGCATGGGGCCTGGTCGAACCGCTCCGGGCGAGCATCCCCCGCGGGTAGCAGGGACCTGTCGGTCCTCCGCAAGCGACGTTTAATCGTCGCCCTCGGGCTCGACACAGGACTCGACGAACACCCGGCGCACCTCGCCCCGCAGCCGCTTCCTCACAGCTTCAGCGTCACATCGCGCCAGTAGGGCGGGATCCACATCAGTCATGCGATCCGGGGTGGCGGCGTCTTCGCTGACCTCCGGGGCTGGTTGGTCAGGAGCAAGCAAGGCGGCGTGTGCGAATACCGCGCCGGGCAAGCTCGCCAGGAGCACTGAGGCGCGGAGCGCAACGACGTAAGCCTTCATCAGCCCCCCACCCTGAACTGCCAAGATTGGCCTTGAACTTGCGGCATAGCGTAGGCGAGTGGGGCCAGTCACTACACACTGCTTGAGTCCAAGCGCGCTGGGCTTCTGGACTCACATGATGGACAGGCCGCGTCGGCTCGGCAGGGCCAGCGCGGCGCTGGTGGTGGGGACCAGCGGGCTGAAGCCTCGCGGTACCGCGAAACTCAAGCCGGATTGACGCGTCACAACCCAAATCGCTCCCGCGCAACTACGAGGCGGGCTTGAGTAATCGAGCCCGCCCCTGACGGGATGTCGCAATTGTCGCACCAGAACAAATAGTGTCCGAGCCGCGCGGCGCCGGCATTGACGGTCAATCCCTGTCGTCGCACCCTTACGTCCGTGCGCGGGCTCGGAAACGCAATGCGGTCCTGGCCGGAGACGTGGAACATGGACGGCGAAGGAGATCTTGATGGCTAGGAGAAAGCCGAAGCCCGACTGGCCTGCACAGGGCCGGATCAGAGCCTGGAGGGCGTGTCGCAAACGTTCAACGCCCGAAAAAATCGTCTCCGAACAGGGCGTGACGAGGCCTGCTCACCGCCTGCTGACCCCCTCCGACGAGGCTGGCGAAGCAGTTTGACGAGCCCGGTATCGGCCTGACGGACCGGTGTGCGCCTACGCGGGGAGCATAATTTTCTCCGCCAAAAATCTTTGCGACACGCCCCGCTCGATTACACCAAGCCGCCGCGTCCTCTGTGGCAGGAGCGTGAGGCCAGGGCCGAACGGGCGCAACTGCACGGCAACTTCGCCCGCGCGGTCAGTGCCACTGGCAAGGGCGCAGCCGTTCGGGAGTTCAAGAACGCTCACCTGTTTATGAAGGGCAAGCCGAGCCGTGACTTCGGGCGGGAGAGGTAGCACTGCAACGCGCAGACGTGTATGCACGTATGATAAAATACGGGCATAGCCGTAGTGGTGTGTGCGTGGTACGCTCCTAGGCGGATGATTCGAACAGGCCGCCCATGAAGACGCTTGCCATCATTTCCCAGAAAGGCGGCGTCGGAAAAACGACGCTCGCGACCGCCCTCGCTGTCGAGGCGGGCCGTGCCGGCAAAAGCACCGTCGTCTTCGATCTTGATCCTCAGGCAAGCGCGTCGTTCTGGAAGGACACCCGCAAGGACGAACTGGTCGCCATGACCGCCATTCCGGCCGCACGCCTGGGCCATGTGATCAAGGCGGCCGATGCGGCTGGCTGTGATTTCGCCATCGTCGACACCCCGCCGTTCTCGAAGGACATCGCCTATGAGGCCGCTCAGCACGCCGACTTCGTGCTGATCCCTACTCGGCCGGCTGTGCTCGACGTGATGGCGACCAACAAGACGATCGAGCTGTTGCGCCACTACGGCAAACCATCCGCCGTGATCCTCACCTTCTGCCCGCCGATCGGCCGTGAGGTCGACGACTCCGTGGAGGCGGTCAACGCGCTTGGAGCCCGTATCTGCCCGGTGCGGATCGGCAACCGCATCGCATTCAGTCGCGCACAGCAGACCGGCCAGGTTGCCCAGGAGATTGAACCCGAGGGCAAGGCGGCGCAGGAAATCCAGCGCCTATACTCGTATGTGTGTATGCACTTAAACAACTCGGAGAGGAGCACGGCTGATGGCCGGAAACGCGTTTCAAGCCATACTGGATAAGGCGGCACGCGAGCCCGCGCCGGAACCCGAGCGTAAGCCTGCGGCGCGGCGCGCGCCCAAGCCTGCGAACCGATCGGCTGAGCCGGCCCCTGCCCCGGCTCCCGAGGCCAAGAAGTTTCATCGTCCGTCGCGGGACAACCGGCGCTTCGTGGGTGGCCACTTCGAGCCGGCCGTGGGCAAGCAGCTGCGCATGATCGCGGTCGAGGACGACACGACCGTGCAGGCTCTCCTGGAGGAGGCTTTGGACCTCCTGTTCGTGAAGAAGGGCCGGCAGAAAATCGCCGACCTGGCTCCACGCACCGATATTGGTATGTAGCCACAGGGGCATACGTGCATACACCAAAATGACGCGGCGGCAGTACATCGATCGGCAGTTTGACCTCTTCCTGCCCTACATCTCCGATCTGCCGCTGCGCGATCAGCGGGAGACGATGGAGCGGCCGTTCTTCAGCCTGTCGAAGAACAAACGGCTCAAGCCGATCGAGTACACCAGCCCAGACGGCAAGGTGTTCGTTAGCGTCTACCCGAACGAGAAGTTCGGCATGGCGACGATCTGGGATGCAGACGTGCTCATATGGGCTGCATCGACGCTCTCACGGCTCAAGAAGGCCGGGATCAACGACATTCCCCGCACGCTGCATTGCCAGCCCTACGACATTCTCAAGACCATCGGCCGCGCGACCGGCGGCCAGGAGTACAGGCTGTTGCGCGAAGCGCTCGGCCGCCTCCAATCGACGACGATCATCACCAACATCCGCGCCGAGCGTACCAAGACCAAGAAGCGGCAGTTTTCCTGGATCGAGTCCTTCACGGATCTGGTCGACGAGGAGACGCAGCAGAGCCGCGGCATGAGCATCACGCTTGCCGACTGGTTCTATGAGGGCGTGGTGATGGACGGGGGCATCCTGTCGATCGACCCGGCTTATTTCACGATCAGCGGCGGCCGTGAGCGGTGGCTTTACCGCGTCGCCCGCAAGCACGCCGGCGGCGCCAACGCCGAGGGCTTCGCGATCCCGCTGCGCACCCTGTTCGAGAAGTCCGGCGCCGAAGGCGAATACCGGCGGTTCAAGTTCGAGCTGCAGGCGATCGTTCGCCGCAACAACGTGCCCGAGTTCGTGTTCCGCCTCGAGGAGGACGAGCGGGGAGGGGAGCCGCTTCTGCGTATGGTGCGCCGCGACCTGATCGGCGACATCGCGGACATGCCCAAAGCCCCCCGGCGCCGGAAGGCGAAGACGCCGGCTACGTCCCCTGCACCTAGCGTATCCAAAGGCCATGTGGCGGCCAGCCTGCCCCTGTTCCAGGCGATCACGGACGAGACGATCGCAAGCGTGCGGCGCGATTTTCCGGGTTGGGATGTGTATGCCCTCAAGGGCGACTTCGATGCCTGGATCGCAGAGAACCCGTCAAAGCTGCCGGACGACTACAACGCGGCTTTCTATGGTTTCGTGAAACGCTACCACGCCCGCAATCGCCATCAGCTGCGCGGCTGATCCCGTTCCCGATATCCCGACAGGCGCGTCCGCCTGGGCAGCAGAACGAATCGCTAAGCGCCTGCATCCCTTACAATATTACATATTGTCATGTCTGGGGACGACGAGTCACGCACCCGCGCTATCGGGAGATCAGGAACGCTCTTCGGGAGATCAGGAACGGATCGACGGGAGATCAGGAACGCTAAGTTCGGGAGATCAGGAACAAACCGTCGGGAGATCAGGAACGAAGCGGCCGCACAAGCAGCTGTAAAATAAGGACGATTCAGCGCGAATCAGCTCCTTAACTCTTTAACTGATTCATATTTAACTCTTTAACCCGCAAACCGGGCCCAAACAGACCACGGTGCGTTCCTGATGTCCCGAGAGATGCGGAATGGCCTACGGCCATGCTCTGTCGGTGTCGCTCGCAGAGGCGAGCGACAACATTCTTCCCGACCAAGTGAAGGATGCCATCGTGCTCACTCCGGGGAAGCCCTCCCTGCGGCCACCCATCCGCTGCGCGGACGGGTCCCTGCGCCTCGGGATCGCGCTACGCGCGACAAGGGGCTTCCCCTACGCTGCGCGCGGCGGCCTGCCTGAAGGCAGGTCGGGACGAAGGAATGGTCAGATTCCCGCCTCCGGCGGGGTCGAACAAAGGAATTGGCTTGGCGGGGATGGAGCTGCCTCGCCGCTGAGCCCTACAGGAGGCCCGTGGAAGGGGTCCAACCCCTCGGAGGGGGGAGAGGACCAAAAAACGATCCAGGCGCTTCAACGGCCACGCTAAGCCCGGGAAAGGGCTATCCGGAGTGACGCCATCGTCCGACCGTGATCGGAATGTCGGAATCGTATGGCCTGCGCAAATTCAGAATCTTGGGGTCAACGCGCGGGAAAACCTTGCCCAAGTGGTAACACCAGAGTCACCATCGGCGCCTGGACGATCCACCGATGCCGCTGACACGCACATTCAAGAAAACCATTCAAGCCCGCGCCGAGCGCGATGCCGCCTTCCGCGAAAACCTTCTCACCGAAGGCGTGCAGGCGCTTGTCGCCGGCGACCTCGAGACAGGGAAATCTGTGATCCGCGACTACATCAACGCCACGATCGGCTTCGACCAGCTCGCTGCCGCGACAGGAACACCGTCCAAAAGCCTAAAGCCGTGGCCCGCTTCAGGATCTCGCGTTCCTGGCGCAACACCTCGTTCTCCCGCCGCAGCCGCTTCAGCTCGGCGGCCATGTCCTCCTGGCGGTCGGAGGGCGGCGCCTCCATCTCGCGATCGCGCTGTCCGTCGATCCAGTGGCGCAACGTCGAGAGGCCGATGCCGAGATCCTCGGCGACCTCTCGGCGGCTGCGCCCGCTCGTGTGAGCAAGGCGCACGGCTTCGGCGCGAAACTCAGGGGTGAAGCGCTTCTTCGGTTCTCGCATCGGGAACCTCCTCCCTCACGGAAAGAGCTCTCCACTTTCCCGAAGCAAGTCCAATCGGCGTCTCGCGCTGGGAGCGGTAGCCGAGCCTGTGAGCCTGACGCGACGCGAAGGTCAGGGCACCGCCCGGGAGATAAAGCTTGGCGACCCGCGCGCCGGTGCGGGGGCATATGAACCACCAGCGCCGCCCGCCGAAGGGCTGGGTCGTGGTGGTGAGCTCGATCCAGTCGTCCGAGTGGCGCTTCTCGCTGTTCGAGCGCGTGGTGGTGAAGTGCAGGCGCAGGCGGCCGTGTTCGGCGCCGAGATGGGCCTCGTAGGCGATGGAGGCGAGTTGGGCGCCGGTGCGGGTGTTGGTCCAGGTCAGGGTGCCGGCTCGGCTCTGGCCCGGTCGGCAGATACCGTCGCGCAAGAGCTTGCCGAGGGTGAGGGTCAGCCCGCTCTCGACGGTTGGCCGACCACCCCATTGTCCGCTTCCGACGCCGCCCATTTTCCGCATTCGCCTTTCTGGATTTTCCGAAATCTCGTGTGAATTTTGGTTGTTTTCAGCCGCCGGCCGGGTGGGTGGGCAGGCCCAAGCGAGAGGGCTCTTCTTGAACGGGGAGGCGCCGCCAATTACGCACTCGACCGTGTGCGGCGACCGAGGCCGATGCTCTTGGCGAGCTCGGAGCGCTGGGCGGCGTAGTTCGCCGCTACCATCGGGTAGTCCGACGGCAGACCCCACTTCACCCGGGTACTGCTCGGGCGTGAGGCCGCGCGTGTTCAGGTGGCGCCTGAGCGACTTGTAGGGCTTGCCGTCCTCCAGGCTGATGATCGCGTCCGGCGTCACCGTCTTCTCGACCTGAACCGCCCCGGTTTTTCCGGCAACTGTAATCAGGCGGCAGCTGCCCCGGCGCGGATGTCGCGCGTCGGCTTCCCGCCCGCGGGTCACGCCTCGTCGAGCCGGCAAGTCGCTCCATCGCGGCGCCCGGCGGCCGCGTCGCAGCGCGCGACGAGCTGGTCGAGTTGGAAGATGATCACCGCCCGGACTATGTCGGGCGCGGGCGCGGGCGCGGGCGCGGGCGCGAGGGCCCGGGCCGCCCGGGCGCGGGCGGCGGCCTCGCCGGTCCGGCCGACGACGAGCAGGGCCCGGGCGGCGGCCTCCGCGAGCTGCATCCGCTGGTCGGTGCGAGTCACTTCGCCGGAGGCCTCCGCCCGGGTGATCGCCGTCAGCGCCAGGGCCGCGGCAGCCGGAGGCCAGTCTGGCGCCCCCGTGCCCTGCTCGGCCGCCTCGGCCAGCATGGTGCCGAGGTGGATGAGCGGTTCGATCTGGTCCGCGACGACCGCCCCGATCAGGTGCCGCGCGTAATCCAGGGCCGCCGCATCGCGAGCGGGCAGCAGCAGCAGCGCGAACTTATGCAGACCTCGGAGCGGCTCGAGGCCGGGATCGGCCGCGAACGCGGCGTCGTAAGCCTGCAGGGCGCCGCTGCGGTCTCCCGCGGCGAGATGGCGCTCGACGGCCTCCTCCAGTCTCCAGAGCTCCCGCACCTTGTCGCGCTGCAGGACCGCCTCCTGCGCCTCCCGGGCCGCCGCGAGGTCCCAGCGCCCCTCGACCACCGCGGCGAGCGGGCCGTCGCTCTCCAGGGGATCGCCGATCCAGGCGATCCGGCCGTCGCGATCGATGATGAAGGCGGTTGGGACGTCGGTATTATAGGCCGCCTGGCACCAGGTCCGGTCCATCGTGCCCTGACGCTCGCCGGGCGAGAGCGGCAGATCGGCCGCGATCCGGTAGCCGATCGCGTCGCCGTGATCGCGCACGAAGGCCGCGAGCTCGCCGAGATCCGTCCATGTGACGGCGACGCCGATGATCGGAACCTGCGGATGCCGGACCTGCAGGGCGGTGAGATGCGAGAAGGCCACCTTGCAGGAGCCGCACCACGGTGCCCAGAACACGACCACATGGACGCAGCCTTGCGCGAGGGCCGTGATCGGCTCGCCCTTCAGGAAGGTCTGGACGCGGATCTCCGCGGCGGGGTCGCCGATCAACCGTTCTGTCTGGGGCATGGAAGATCTTCTCGTGCGAGTGTGGGTGGGAATGCCGGGCGTGTCGCAAAATTCGAGGACTGGCCCGTCGTATCGACCTGCGGCAATCGGGCTTGATTCAGATCATGGCCCGACGGCCAGCGCTCCGCGGCCTCTGGAGAGGACTGGCCCGGGAGAGCGCCGCGATGGGTGGCGCGGGCAATCCCGCGGCAAGGGCCGAGTCTATTTGTCTGGCTATTCGCAGCCACGACAACCTTGAGCGCTCCGGGTTAGGCTGCTGCAGCAGGGAGGCGCTCTCAGAGTTCAGGGGGCGCCACCCCGTCCGCCGCCGCCGCCGGGGCCACCAATCCCGCCGCGGACACCGTCACCGCCGCCGCCGCCGGGGCCACCAATCCCGCCGCGGATACCGTTACCGCCGCCGCCGCCGGGGCCACCAATCCCGCCGCGGACACCGTCACCGCCGCCGCCGCCGGGGCCACCAATCCCGCCGCGGATACCGTTACCGCCGCCGCCGCCGGGGCCACCAATCCCGCCGCGGACACCGTCACCGCCGCCGCCGCCGGGGCCACCAATCCCGCCGCGGATACCGTTACCGCCGCCGCCGCCGGGGCCACCAATCCCGCCCTGACCGACGGCGAAAGCCTGCTGAGAGATGGCGAACATGCCGACTGCTGATATGGTCATTATTATCAACTTCTTCATGGTGCTCTCCACTCTTCGTAAGCGTGAACGCCTATCTGCTTGCGGGGGGCTCACTATTTTAGACCCCAGCCGATCTTCACTTCTTTCAGGCGAGTCATTTCGACCTGAAACAGCCGCCGCACTCGATAGCCAGAGCGTCAAGACGACCGCGAGCGGCGGCCCACGCCGCTATGACGCGGGAAAGAAGATGTCCTTCGACAAACTCAGGATGAGGGGGCCGCAAGCGTCAGGCCCTGGTGGACACGGACGGCCGCGCCCTTGTGCTGGAGCCGCCGCCCGCAGACGTTCAGGATCGCGATGGCGCTGGACCGGTGCTGCGCCTGTCGCGCCGCTTGTTCCCGTTCATCGCTACGGCGTTTGCCGACACGGGCTACGCTGGTGACGCGCCGGCCAGCGCCACGATCATCACCGTCGAGATCGTGCGCAAGCCGTCTGGGCAGGTCGGTTTCGCCGTGCAGCCCCGCAGGTGGGTTGTGGAACGCTTCTTCGCCTGGATCAGCCGCAACCGGCGCCTTTGGAAGGATCCTGAGGCGCCCCTCGCCTGGACCAAGGCCTTCTTCTGCGCCACTGCTGTCATGATCCTAGTCGAGCCGGCTCCGAGAATCATATGTTTCACGCGCGTCTCATGGTGCGCCCGATACCCGTGCGTCCACATCTGCTCTTCTCTCCTTTGGATTGTTAACTATATTATAGGTTGCGCCATTTGATTGGGGTCTTGGTCTTGGTCTTCGTCTTGGTCGTAATTCCTGTACTGATTTTCGGTGTCAAAGTCTTTCTCGTACCTTAGCCTCTGGCATTTCTCGTAGTCTAGCCTCAGGCAGGAGCTACCGATCTCGCCGGTATATTCGTGTCTTGAACTATTATGCGAGCGCCCATGAAGAGTGCCCGCCATAGCTGCCGAATAGGCTATCACAGCGCTCACAGCAACAATTGAACCCAGAGCCACCTTCTTCATATCGCAGTTTTTCATCATTATGCTCCATATTTTCTCAGCACCTGTTGGCTGTAGAGCTATCAGCGTTCTGGCGACAGGATGAAATCACATGCGCAGCAACAGATTTTATTCATGCGTCAGCATGCTGGACAAATTGTTATGATGTCAAGTAGGTATAATCAGATTTTTTGGGGAATTTTCTCTATGTAAGAATTTGGCGGCGGAAATCAAAGCTTGGACAGAAGGTGTAGATTTGCCTTGTCAAAAGCAGGATGTCCCAGGACAAGAGAGCTTCACCAAGCTAACGTTGGGCCCAGGTGAAGAACGCGATCGGCGGGCGCCTCAGCGTCTCGGCGCAGAGCGTCATGCGCTGGGTCAGGGATCACGCCCGGGCATTGCCCCAAGCCGGAGCCGATCGGCCGGGCGGTCGTCGTCGAGATCGACAAGGTCTGGCTCTTCGTCAAAAAAAGACGCGCAAACTCTGGATCTGGAAGGCCCTCGAGCGCGCGACCGGCTGGAGCCCTGGGACGTGCGCCTGTTCTGCACCGACAACTATGCGCCCTACGCCGCCGCCCTGCCCGCGGGTCGGCATCACGTCGGCAAGGACCAGACGCAGCTTGTCGAGAGTAACAATGCCAGGCAACGGCACTGGTTCGCCCGCTTCCGCCGCCGCACTTGCGTCGTCTCCAAGTCGGTTGAGATGGTCGAGGCGACCATGGCGCTCTTCGCCTTCTACCACTGCAACGGGAGCGAACTCACCTCAGCATTAGTCGGGTGAAACCCTCGGACAAATGGCAGTATCCGACTACGCGTCTCGGCAATCCTGAATTTCCTCTTGCGTCGAAGGGGCGTCCACAGCGATGGGAAAGGACCTGACCAGCGCGTGGGCCGGCGAGGGCCAGGTCGCGACGTTCGTGGCCGTCCTGGCGTTCCTCGGAATCGCGAGTTCGCCCACTTTCGTGCGCGCCGCCCGAGGGCAACGGCTGCGCCGAGCGCTTCATCCGCACGCTCAAGGAGAACCTGCCCTGGGTGGAGCGCTTCGGCACGGTCGAGGAGCTCCGCCGCGCGCTTCTGGTATTTCGTGAGACCGACAACGCGACCTGGCTGATCGAGCGCCGCGGTTTCCGACCACCGGCAGCCATTCGCGCCGCACAGCATTCATCCGCCGCCCTGGCAGCGTAGGCCCCAAATCGGGGTCTCATACCGACGCGCTTATGAATTGATTTGTTGCAGGTAGGGATAGGCGCAGAGGGACTTGATGCGTCCGGTCTCTGCCGCGAGCGCATTCCAGGCCCGGCAGCACGCCTCGACCACGGCCTTGTAGTCAGCCAGGAGCCGATGAGAGAGGGAGCGCTCGCGTAGGTAGAGCCAGACGCGCTCGACCGGGTTCAACTCCGGGCTGTAAGGCGGCAGCGGCACGAAGGTGAGGTTGGGCGGGAGCGTGACCGCGCGCGGGTCGTGCCAGCCCGGCCAGCCCCTCGGCGTTGAACCGGATCACCGCGTCGCGCAGAGCTTGGCGCTCCATGCCGGCCGCCCGGGCCGCGTCGGCACGGCTCATGCCCTCCAGCGCGTTGGCCACGGCCAGGAGGCGCTGCATCGTGCGGCGGCGGGGCTCGCGCCGGGCCAAGCGACGCAACTCAGCGGGGCTCGCGAGATCGGTGCGGATCGTCAGGCCCGGTCGTGCCATCGCGGCCTCCTGCTGCACAGGCAGCAGGCCAGCACAGACGCGCCTCACAACCAACTCACGTTCGAGTCACCGACAAAGCGCGGCGGTATCACAAACCGCGGGCGGTACACTTGCGGCCTATCACCGGCCTATCACCTTCCTGTCAGCATCGGAGCCGCACCCGCTCTGCGGCGCGTCGCGCTTCACCGATTGTGCATCGACGATCGCGAGAGTTGGGCTGTCTTCTCTCCCCGCTTTTTCTCAATAGCGCATCACCAGATGATGGGTAACCCGCTCCAGGCCGCCACTATCGGTCAGTACGCGCCAGCAATCGAAAGAGATGCTCGCGGCGGAAAATCCCTTAGAATCGTATTGTAATCTCTTCAGCACCTCATGCAGCCTTTTTCCATAGAACACGCATGGGTTTCCCAGTATTCCTCTTGATAAACATCTCGCTTCAGGTCAGGGTGTACACTGACCAATCCTGATAGATGCCGGGAGCGGTCTGACACAAGGGGCATGCAATGTCGCGTGCCCCAGTCGCGAGTGGGCGCAGACCAGTCTAATCGAAACTGGTCGCGATCCTCTCCGCATGATGTCTTGGACAGCAAGTATGCCTAAAATCACGAGGATCGGCTTCAACTACGCGGAGCTTGAAAGCAGTGTGGCGAAAGAGGCGCGCGACACCGCGCATCGCCTTCGCGAGCAGGGGAATGCCTTCATCATCGAGGTTGGTCTCACTCTTCTCCGCATGAAGGGTCTCCTCGGCCACGGTGCGTTCGGCCCCTGGGTCCGCACAGAACTCCGGTGGACCGATCGCACAGCGCAGAACTATATGCGTGCGGCTGAGGTCTTCGCCGGCAAATCCGAAATCATTTCGCATTTGCCGAGCACAACAGTGTATGACCTCGCGGCCAAGAGCGTACCAAACGACCTCCGGAACGAGATCATCCGTGAGTTCCAGGAGAGCGGCTGCACCGACAAGGACGTGGCCGCCAAAAAGATCCGGGATTTCAAGCTCTCCACGAAGAAGACAGTCGCCCCGAACAAGCGGGAGAAACACCAAGCGGGAGAAACACAATGCTGTGTCTCGCACCCCACAGAGGGAGGGCGGCAGAAGACGCCGGGGGCCGCCGCGGAGGCCGCAGCGCTGATTGTCGAAGCGCTCGGGGACGGCACCGACCATCTCTTCAGATTGATGGAGAAGGCGTCCTGGAATGATATCAAAGCAGAGTTGATGGTGCTTATCAGCAAGCCGAAGCAGCCCGAGCCCCAGGCTTCCTCGCGGGTCAGCAAGCCGAAGCAGCCCGAGCCCCAGGCTTCCTCGCGGGTCAGCAAGCCGAAGCAGCCCGAGCCCCAGGCTCCCTCGCGGGTCCACTGACGCATCAGGGGGGCCCACATTGGGGCTGTGGCCTCGCTGCGCCCCGTCCTGCGCATCTGGAGGCGCACCGCCCACAGCTGCCCTGGGTGCGCAGCTTCAGGCGCTCAAACGAGCTTGCCTTGCTGAGAAGGGGGGAAGGGCACCCGTCGATTACGGTCGATGGGTGCCCTGCATCGTCGGCTTGTCTATGATCCGCCAGCCACGTGGTGGCACTTTCTTTTGTGCGTGCGAGAAAAATGGCCCAGATCTTGTCGAAAAATCTACCGCAACATAAATTAAAAGCACATGCTTTGCTATGTTCCATTATGTGGCGCATTTGTCCTGGGACATCCTGCTTTTGACAAGGCAAATCTACACCTTCTGTCCAAGCTTTGATTTCCGCCGCCAAATTCTTACATAGAGAAAATTCCCCAAAAAATCTGATTATACCTACTTGACATCATAACAATTTGTCCAGCATGCTGACGCATGAATAAAATCTGTTGCTGCGCATGTGATTTCATCCTGTCGCCAGAACGCTGATAGCTCTACAGCCAACAGGTGCTGAGAAAATATGGAGCATAATGATGAAAAACTGCGATATGAAGAAGGTGGCTCTGGGTTCAATTGTTGCTGTGAGCGCTGTGATAGCCTATTCGGCAGCTATGGCGGGCACTCTTCATGGGCGCTCGCATAATAGTTCAAGACACGAATATACCGGCGAGATCGGTAGCTCCTGCCTGAGGCTAGACTACGAGAAATGCCAGAGGCTAAGGTACGAGAAAGACTTTGACACCGAAAATCAGTACAGGAATTACGACCAAGACGAAGACCAAGACCAAGACCAAGACGAAGACCAAGACCAAGACCCCAATCAAATGGCGCAGCCTATACTATAGTTAACAATCCAAAGGAGAGAAGAGCAGATGTGGACGCACGGGTATCGGGCGCACCATGAGACGCGCGTGAAACATATGATTCTCGGAGCCGGCTCGCGAGTTCGCGAGCCCCCTGGAACGCGACGATCCACCGGCCAGCCGGGGGCGCGGCCGATGCGCCAAGTCGTAGCGGCCCTCGCCTCGCATCTGCGGGTGGGTTGGGTCCTGACGCGCCATTCCGAGGGGCATAAAGTTTACTGGCAGAGCAATCGGCGGTTTAATCCCAGTGCACTAACGCCTTCAAAACGTACAAAGCTCAGCGTGATTTCTCGCGCGCTCGCAAGCGGCTTAAGTTCTTCGTCCCATAATATGCGAAGAAGTGGCGCTTATTACCTACTTTACCTACCCATTGTTGGTCTGGGCTTCGCCGCCTCTGCGGCGGACCTGCCGCAGCTTACGCCACCCATGATGGCGTTCGCGCCACTGGTCACGCCGTCGTTCACATGGACCGGCCCCTATGCAGGCGTGTTCTTCGGCTACGGCTCGCTGGACGAGAGCGGCACCGGACGGTGCATCGGTCCGCGCTGTGTCCGGCTCCCGGCGTTGTCACCGGGCGCCCGGGCGGCCGATCTCTCGGCGGGAAGCGAGGTTGGCTACAATCTTCAAGCATCGCCGGGCTCTGGCCTCGTGATCGGTGCCGCCGTAGACTACCAGACGACCCGGCTACGCGGCTACGGCGAGAGCATACTCGTCCGCGAGGTCGACGAAAACTCTGATTTTGCTGCGTTTTATCATCTAGGCCAGCGCCTAGATACCTTCGGGGCAGTGCGCGGCAAGGCCGGATACGCTTTTGACCGCTTGTTTGTCTACGGCACCGGCGGCCTCGCCTATGGCTATGTCCGCATCGACGTTGGCACTGCCCTCACTGTCGGTGACCGCCAATTCGCGGCGCAGGGGCTCACGAGCGGATTTCGCCTCGGCTACGCGGCCGGCGGTGGCGCCGAGTACGCGATCAGCCCGCACCTGTCGGTCAAGGCGGAAGGTCTCTACTACGACCTCGGCCAGCGCACGGTCAGCATCCAGGCTGCCCTGCCCCGCTCCGTCTATGGAGGCACAATCGCCACGCACGGCTTCCTCGCCCGCGCCAGCCTGAACTATCGGTTCGGCGATGGCATCCCGGGCCTCGGCCTGCCGGAGCACATCCGCACTCTGCTGAACCCGGTCGCGTACACGCCGCTTCCGGCCTCGGATTGGGTGTTCGAAGTGGGAATACGCTACTTTTACAGCACCGGTCGGTCTAGCCTCCTGCTCGGCGACTCCGAAAACGCCGGGCATAAGAACTCGCGCGTTATCTACCACGATGTCGGCGCGCATGCGAGTGAAAACTTTGTGCGCGTCGACGACAATTCGACCGGACGGTTTGCCAAAGCTTTCGTCGGCTCCGGTATCATTACCTCCGGCCGCTTTACTGACGAGGACTTCCCTCCGAGAATGCCGCTCTACTCGCACACGATATCGAAGATCCCTGGCCGAGACATCGGCTACGCGGTCGCGGATGTCGGCTACAACGTCCTAGTCGGCGAAACGTACAGGCTCGGCGCGTTCGCCGGCTATCAGTACGTCTCGGAATTCGCCGACTCCTCCGGCTGCGCGCAGAAGGCCGACAACAGCACCTGCGGCTGGCCTTTTATACCGCGGAGTGTAGAAGTAGTCACCCACGATATGCATTGGCACGGCATGAGGATCGGTCTGGCGGGCGAGCTGCGCTACGATCGCCTGAAGCTTTCCGCCGAGGCCGCCTACCTGCCGATTGCGGATCTCTCAGGTTTCGACCATCACTGGCTGAGGCCTGACATCAACCCTTTGCCGGTGTATGGATTGGGTAACGGCTACTTTCTGCAAGGCGTGGTCTCTTACGACCTCACCCCGGAGATCAGCATCGGCGTCGGCGCCCGCTACTGGAAAATGGTAACCGACCGCGGTCACACGAAATTCCCGTATGCCGAGCCGAGCGCACTGCCGACCCCACTAAAGTACGAGAGCAGCCGTGCCGGCGTGTTCGTGCAGGCTTCCTACAAGTTCACCGACAACAGCTTCGATCTGGGCCCCTTCCTACGGTAGCCTTGAGAGTCCGTCCGATAACTCAGGCTGAGTGAGCGAGGCGTCGGACGAGGATCATGACAGCTGCCGCGTAGAGGAAGGCCTTGGCTGAGGCGAGGGCCGCCTCCGGATCCTTCCAGAGGCGGCGGTTGCGGCTGATCCAGGCGAAGAAGCGTTCGACCACCCACCTGCGGGGATGCACGGCAAAGCCGACCTGTCCGGGCGGCTTGCGCACGATCTCGACCTCGATGAGGGTCGCTGCTGCGGGCGGTACACTGGCCGGCAGCGTCCCGGCCGCGCCCATACTCCAGCCCGTGCGCGCCTTCAGCCGGGCGTAGATCCCGACGGCGGCGCTGTATGGGGTGCGCGTGGCGGGAGAGGGCTACAGGACGCGGCAGGACTACGAGAAGCAGCGCGCCGCGTGTGAACGGGGCGACTATGGCCCGGCCGGGCCTGCTGTCCCCTGTGCGCCTAAAGATCGTTAGACGGTAGCAAGTCGAGAACTTGGCTGCGGATGAGGTAGGTGAAAAACTCCTGATCCGTCATGCCGTGCGATGCGGCCACAGCTTCAAAGACTTTGCGGCCGCGCTCGCTCATCACCGGCTCAACGATACTGCCGCCGTCAGGCTCTTTGACGATGCGGATATCTCAATCTTCACGGGGCAGTCTTTTAAATACTGTGTCTAGGTCGGGCATCATGGGGCGAGTGCCGGGGGCGGTTCCTGCATCTCGCCCGGCTCCCATGCGTCCGGGTCGAACTCGCGTTCCTTCCGCTCGGTCGTGTCCATGTAGAACCGCAACAGGCCATTGATTTCCTGCGTTGTCGTTCATCGCACCGTGTCGAGTTCCTGCTTTCTACCCGGCCATAATACCATAAAAATCTAGGCGCTCATGGAAGAGCTGCCTCCCTCGAAGGCAATGGGGTGGTGCGGCCGGGTGCCGTTTCCGGCCGTTTTAAGCGGCCGTGGATGGCCTCCAGATTTCCGGGGGTAGTTGGCGTAGGGTCGGGAAGCGAGAGGCTATCAGGCGGCCCGGAAATCGGCCGCCATCCCCCTGCCCGCTTCCGGTGCTGCATGGGGGCTTCGGCACCGTTACCGGGGGCGGGTCATGCTGGCATGGGTAAGAGAGTGGTTCCGGGGCAACGCGGGCATCGGCGGCTGGTGGACGGCGGAGCGGCAGCAGCACGCGGTCGACGTGCTGGTGAAGGGCGGCGTCTCGGAGCTGGGCGCGAAAGCCCTGGTGGCGCGCTGGTCGGGCGTGTCGCAAACGTTCAACGCCCGAAAAAAATCGTCTCCGAACAAGGCGTGACGAGGCCTGCTCACCGCCTGCTGACCCCCTCCGACGAGGCTGGCGAAGCAGTTTGACGAGCCCGGTATCGGCCTGACGGACCGGTGTGCGCCTACGCGGGGAGCATAATTTTCTCCGCCAAAAATCTTTGCGACACGCCCCATAAGGACTGCGTGTCTTGTTTTCAGCGAAGGCTGACCAGCCAGGCGCGGTACGCACCCGGTACGCAGGCCCAACACACGCGACCGCGTACCTCAAATGTGGCGCCGTTCGGCCGGGACACGCATGGCGGCGGCTCTTGCGCTTCAGCGCAGCACACGTCCGGTTACAGCCGGGGTTACAGGCTGCAAGCGTAGGGAGGATGTAACCGTGGCAACCGAGATCCCGTCCGAAGCCCGCCGTCTGTGTTTTGCGTCACGGCAGTTCAAATCTGCCGCGACGCCTGGGTGGGGAGCGGACCGATATTTTCATGCTTTGAGTTTTGAAAACAATCAAAGAAAATCAAATCAGGTTCGACCCACCGGGGGCGAGTGATCCGCCTCACGGACAAGCGATTTATCAGGGCAGGTCAGGGCTTCCACTCTGCACGGCTCGGCGCCGAGCGCGCTGCGACGAGGCGCATTCTCGTGGTTGGTACATCATGAGGATGACGGTAATTCCCGCCTATGAAAAGGCTGCTCGTGCGAGATGCGATGAACGCGCGCTCGCGCTCGCTGATCAAACGGTTCCTCGATGCACCGCTCCCGCATCAGATGCGGACCCCCGAGCAGATCGAGGCGTACTGGAAGGAGCTGGGGGCGGAGATCGGCCCCGTCACCGAAACGCCGCGGTAACGCCCGAGGCCCCGCGAACGACAAAGGTCCCACCAGCGCGGGCCGGTAGGGCCTTCGTTTAGGGCCAGTCGCGTCAACGGCCGACCCCTTAGGTCCCCGAAGGAATGGTTAGTCCACCAGCTCGCGCTGGCGCGTGCGCGGACGGCCGCCGAGCTTCCCGTTCTCCCGGGAGGCTTGCGCCTTGCGCTCCGTCCGGGCGCTGCCGCCCGCGCGGCCGAGGTGCTGCGCCATCCACTTGCCCGAGCCTGTCACGCCCTCGATCAGTGCCGGCACGTACACGTCGGCGTCGAGGCGCGGGAAGTGCAGGCCGAGGCCGGCCGGCGTGACCTCGATCTCGCGCAGGTCCTCCGGCGAGGCGCCAGCCAGCCCCTCGATAATGGCGACGGGCACGCGCAGCTCGGCTCCCGTCGAGAGCCCCACGACAAGGCGCCCGCCGGCGGTCAGGTAGCGCGCAGAGGTCGCGTGCGGACCCGCCTGCCGGACGCGCTTCGCCCGAGCGGTGACCCACTCGAATGCAGCCTCATCCATGGATCTTCCTCCACTCCTCACAGAGGTGGGTGAGGTTCGCCTCAAGCTCCCGGGCGAGGGCCGCGGCGCGCTGGAGGGCGAACCCGTGGTTCTCTCGGATCTTGACCGGCCCGTCAGGGCAGTTGAGGTTGAACACCGCCTCGCAGTCCTCGCCGATGACGTGGACGTGCGCGGGGCGATGGTCGTTGGGGTAGATCACCACGCGGAGCGATTCGATCCGAAGAACCGTTGGCATGGTGATAGCAGAAACCCAACCGCTTAGGAACAGGCGAAACGTCGCGCGGTTCCCTCGCCTCAGGCGTTGGCCTCGCCGAGGAGGCGGTAGACGCTCGCCCGGCCGATGCCGAGGCGCCGGGCGATCTCGGCCGGGCCAATGCCTTCCGCCTTGAGCGCCCGGACCTGCGCCACGTCGATGGAGGCCGGGCGCCCCTTGTAGACGCCCTCCGCCTTCGCCTTGGCGATGCCCTCAAGCTGGCGCTCGCGGCGAAGGTTCGTCTCGAACTCGGCGAAGACGCCCAGCATGTCGAGGAACGCCTTGCCGGCCGCGGTGGCGGTATCAATGGGCTGTTCCGTGGCCTGGAGGGCCGCACCCTTCACCCGCAGGCTCCGCACGATGTCCTGGAGGTCCCCAATCGAGCGGGCGAGCCGGTCGATGCGGGTGACCACCAGCACGTCGCCTCGGCCGATGAAGTCGAGGATGGTGGCGAGTTCGGTCCGGCCGTTGGTGCTGGTGCCGGAGACCTTCTCGGACCGCACCACGTCACAGCCCGCGGCCTTGAGGCCGGCGAGCTGGAGGGCGAGGTCCTGGTCGGTGGAGCTGACGCGGGCGTAGCCGATGCGGGCCATGGAATGTCTCGGACGGGTCTAGACCCGGAGATTATAGCGTCTCATAAATGCGATATCAATCCATATGAGACGCCAAGAGTGTCTCACGCGGGCGTCTCGGATGGGTATACCCCAATGAGGCGGTCCTATCACGATCTCGGCAGGGTGGTGAAGGAGGCTGCCGTCATCGGCCTTCTGCAAGGCGTCGATCAATGCCACTCTGTCATCGGTTATCGGGCAGTGCTCCCGGCTTGAGTTGAAGTCCGCGAACTCCATCTTTGCCGCGCCGCCCGTCTTCTCAGAGCCTTGCCGGGGGTCAATCCAGCCCGAGCATCGCGAGGTGATGGAATGAGACGGCGCGAGTTTCTCATTTCTCTTGCGATGAGCGCGAGTGGGCTGCGCACCAGCCGGGCCGAGGCGGCAGGGGTCATCCGGGTGGGCGTTCTGAATACTGGACAAGAGAGCGCCGGTAGAAGGGCGCGTGCGGCAGCGCTTCGGCAAGGAATAGCAGAGCAGAGCCTTGCTTCTGATCGACAAATCGCTCTCGACTTCATCTGGGCTGGAGCGGAGCCTGAGGCTACACGCCTGGCAGCGAGAGCCCTTGTCGAGGCGCGAACCGAAGTGCTGGTCGGTGCGGGGACATCGGCTACTGCTGCGCTAATGCGGGAAACGCGCACTCTCCCGATAGTTTTCGTCTCCGTGTCCGACCCGATCGGTGAGGGATTTGCAGCGAGCTACTCCAAGCCTGGCGGTAACGCCACCGGACTATCTAACTTCGAGCCGTCTATGACAGCGAAGTGGTTGGAATTGCTCGAAGAGATCGCGCCGGGCACGACTCGTCCTGCGCTCCTGTTTCACCCTAAAACGGCGGCAGGGCAGGGTCAGTTCTTTTGGCGGCCCTTCAGTGCCGCGGCCGCGTCCCTCAATCTCGATCCCATTCCAGTTTCCGTGGACCGCATGGAGGACGTCGAAGCAGCGACCGTCGAACTGGCTCGACAACCCGGGACTGCTTTGGCGATCGCACCGAGCAGTTTCACAAGCCTTCACGGGCTTGAGATCGCTAGTTCAGCCAATCGCCGTGGCTTGCCCACGGTGTTTCCATTTTCTGAGTTCGCCAGGGGAGGAGGTCTGATCTCCTACGGGGCGCATGTCTTGGACTTGTTTCGACGTGCAGGAAGCTTCGTGATCAGGATCGCCAATGGGGAGCATCCAGCAGACCTCCCCGTCGAGGCACCGACGCATTTCGAACTGGTCGTGAACGCCAGAACCGCAAAGATGCTGGGCCTGGCGGTCCCGCCGCTGCTCCTCGCCCGCGCCGACGAGGTAATCGAGTAACGTCTCGGATGGCTGCTTCCGACACGTCTCAGAATTGAAGATCGGACCTCAACGGGACACATACGCCCGCTTGGGTATACCCATCGAGAACCGACGTGGCCGCATGGCTGGAGCCGGGCGGCAATCTCCGCAATGGCTCTACGATGGGGAACGACCGACACACTGCACGACAAATGTCTTAGATCTCTTCGACTATGGTTTTGTGTTTCGGTTTTGGTTGTCTATTGCTTTTCTTATAACTTTCCTAATATGTTCTCGAATTCGCGCGCTTCGCTCCGCTGAATTATCCGTCGCTTCATGGGTTTCGGGTTTGATCGGATCGCGCATCGATTGGGTTCCCGGCGCCAGAGAGCCTGCATACTCAACAAGGAGCCCAGCCTCTTAGGCAGGGCGGCATGTCGGTGTGACTACACAACCTACTCTGCCCTGAACCTGCTAGATAGTGCAGCGATCCCGAAGTCACGTAGTCATTATGCCCCACATTTGATCTTTCAGTTAATTTAACAAATATTCGGTAGGCATATTAAGCTTCCGTAAACCAAGTATGCGTATTTACTTGCTGTCGAATACGTAGGCTGCCGGACGGAGCCGCGCACTCCCGACCGCCCAGAAAAGGGTCACCTGATGCAGCGCTTCTACTTCGACCTCGCTGACGGGGTGACGACTATCCGGGATGACGTAGGGGTCGAGGCCGTAAATTTGGATGAGGCGCTGGAGGAGGCCGAAGCCGTGATCCGGGAGATGCGAGCCAATGGCGAGCTGGCGCACCTCGGAGACGGCTGGACCCTCTCCATCCGCGCGGAGGCCGAGACCGTCCTGGCGATCCTGCTCGTGGAGTAGCGGCTGGTCGCAGAGGGTGTGGTGCTCGACCTCGCGGCGATCCTGCTGGCGCGGCCCGCATAAGCCAGAACCCACGGCAAGCCCCACCACACCTCGGTGCCGTACCACCCCGTCATGCCGACCGCCGACCCGACCGCCGATCACTCCACCTTCGTCTCCGAGTGGAACCGCGGGCTCGCCTCCCTCTCGCCCGGGCAGCCGCCGTGCCCCGGCTTCCGCCCGGAGGACTGGGCCACCACCCTGGAGAACTGCCGCCGCTTCGTCGACGAGTTCGGCGCCGAGGCGGCCCGGCTCGGCTGGGACACGATCCTGCTGTTCGGCGTGCACCCGCAGGCCGGCATCATCCGGGGCGACTGGAGCGGGGTGATGATGCCGTGCTCCTACCCCGTGTTCGAGGTCACCGAGGCGTACCTGAAGAAGCACCTCTAGACGTCGTGGAAGCGCAAGCCGGGGCGCTACCGCGGCGTGCCGGTCTGGGAGTTCGGGAAGAAGACCTAAGCCCTGTTGTGGCGGCCGGACGGTGAAGCGCCAATCCGGCCGCCCACTGCGCCGCCCCGCAACCGGGTGAAGCACGACGATGCAGCGTCCGACACTGTAGGAACCAGCTACAAAGAAATCGTAGCGGGACCGCAAGCTCGGCCCTAGCCTGCACCGATTGTCAACGGGCTTCGAACCTTCCGCAATTTCGGGCGCGCAATTTTCCTCAGATCGGCGGGCTCGGCGGTCAGGCGATGCCGAGGTGAGCACCTCCATTCTTGGGCGGGCGTCCGCGCCGACGCGGAGGCGGGGCGAGCGGCGGAGCCTGCAGGGCTGCCTTCGAGCGGATGTGCTCGGGCATGAGCGCGGTGTGCTGGCGCAGCCGGTAGCTTGAGCCCTCGATCTGCACCACCACGGCGTGGTGAAGCAACCGGTCCAGCAGCGCGGTCGCCACCACCGGATCGCCGAACACCTCCCCCCACTCTGCAAAGCCGCGGTTCGAGGTCAGGACCATCGCGCCCCGCTCGTAGCGCGCGTTGACGAGCTGGAAGAACAGGTTGCCCCCGCCCGGCACCACCGGCAGGTAGCCGATCTCGTCCACGATCAGCAGCGCCGGCCGGCAGAAGTAGCGGATCTTCTCGCGCAACGTTCCTTCCCGCTCGGCCCGCGCCAGCGTTCCCACAAGGTCGGCCAGGGTGGTGAAGTACACGCTGCGGCCCGCCTTCACCGCCTCGACCCCGAGGGCCACCGCCAAGTGGCTCTTGCCGGTGCCGGGCGGGCCGAGGAAGTGCAGCACCTCGCAGCGGTCCACGAAGCCCAGCTCGGCCAGGGCCAGGATGCGGGTGCGGTCGAGCGAGGGCTGGAAGGCGAAGTCGAAGCCCGACAGCGTCTTGACCGTCGAGAGCCGCGCCATCACCAGCGCGGTCTTCACCCGCCGGCTCTCGCGTAGGCTCAGCTCCTCGCTCAGCAGGGCATCGACCGCCTCCAGCGCGCTGAGTTCGCCGCGCTCCAGCCGCCGCACGGTGGTGTCGACGATCTCCAGGGCGCGCGGCATCTTCAGCCCTACCAGCGTGGCCTTGATCCGCTCGACCAGTGGGGGGATCAGCTCGCCAGTTCCGCTCATGCCGCGTCTCCCCGGTCGGTCCTGGGCACGCCGGCTCCCGCGAGTTGGCGGGCTACGGCGTCGTAGATGGCCAGCGGGCGACGCGCGACCTGGTCGCCGGCGCGCCTGACGACCACCGGCTCGGCAGGGTCTCGTGGCTCGGGCGGGGGAGATCGCGGCCGCCGATGGGCTGGATCGACCTGCGTCAGCCCACGCCCTTCCAGGGGCAGGTGGCAGGCAACGAGCTCACCCGCCTCGTAGATGCGGATCTGATCGGCCAGCACGTGCACCTCCAGGGCGCGGCGGCGGGTGGTGTCGGGCACGCTGTAGAGATTGCCCGCCACCGAGACGAAGCCCTCGTGGGTGACGCGCCGCTCCAGGCTGAGCACGGCTTCGTAGGGCACGGGCGGCAGCGCCCGCAGCTGGCTGCGCTCCTCCGCGAAGGCGTCGGCGACGATCCGCTTGGTCGTGGCGTGCCGGCGGGCGTTGGCCACGGTGTCGAGCCAGTGCCGCAGCTGGTCGTTCAGGTCGTCGAGGTTGCGGAACGAGCGGGCGAGGAAGAAGTCCTCGCGCAGGTAGCGGAACGGGCGCTCGACCTTGCCCTTGGTCTTGGCCCGGTAGGGACGGCAGGCGCGCGGCAGGAACCCGTAGTGGCGCGCGAGATCGAGAAGGCTGCGGTTATAGATGACCAAGCCGTCGGGATCCTCGCCGATCACGGCGGTCTTCATGCGGTCGTAGAGGATCTCGCGCGGGGCGCCTCCAAGGGCCTGGAAGGCGGCGATGTGGCAGCGCAGGACCGTCTGCAGATCCTGGTGGACGACGAAGCGGGCCCAGAGATAGCGCGAGTGGCCCAGCACCATCGCGAACAGCCAGACGATGCGGGTCACGCCCGGCTCGTCGGCGAAGACGACCTCGAAGCGGGCGAGGTCGACCTGGGCCTGCTCGCCCGGCGGGGTCTCGAAGCGGCGCTCGATAGGCAGAGGAGCTGAGGGGCGAAGCAGGGCCACGGCTCGCTTCACGGCGGTGTAGGCCCCTGCGAAGCCGCGCTCCTTCAACTCGCGCCAGAGACGGACGGCCGTAAGCTGCGGGTAGGCGGCCAGGCGCTCGCGCAGGTAGGGCAGGAAGGCGTCGGTGGCCCGCGCGCGGGGGGATCGCGGTCCGTAGACGGGCGGCTCGAGGCCGCGGGCGATGTACTTGGCGACGGTCTTGCGGTCGAGGCCGAGCTGGCGGGCGATGGCGGTGACCGAGAGGCCCTGCCGGTGGAGGTCCAGGATCGTCATGAGTTCCCCGAGGCTGACCACCGCGCCGCTCCCTCCCGCCACGGGGACCAGCTTCGGTGAGACGGCCGCCGCGCGGGCATCCCGCCTCAAACAGGAGGCTCAGGGGCGGCCGGGAGGGTGGGGAAAATTGCAGGCCCACAAGTGAGGAGGATCCAACGCCCGCTCACACCGATCACAGCGTGACCGTGCCCATGCCGATCCGACCCGAGCACCGCGGCTTCTACCCGATCGACTGGCCCCAGCTCTCGGACGTGATCCGCTTCCGGCGCGCGGGCGGGCGATGCGAGGGCTGCGGTCGGCCGCACCTGCAACGGATCGCATGCTTGCCGGACGGGCGATGGTTCGACGCCGCCACCGACACGTGGCGCGACGGGTGCGGCCGGATCCTGCGCAGCCGGATGCTCCTGGAGAACCTGCTCTACACGGTGCGCTTCACCCGCGTGGTCCTGGCGACCGCGCACCGGAACCACGACACGTCCGACAACGCGCCCGGCAACCTCGCGGCGCTCTGCCAGCGCTGTCACATGATCCACGACCGGCCGGAGCACCAGCGGCGGCGCCGGTTCACCCTGTTCAGCCGTAAGGCGGCGGGCGACCTCTTCCGCGGTCCGTACCGTAAGCTTTAAGCGCAATACGATTATCCGCCGGCCCCGCCCTCAACGAGATCAATGATTGTCCGTATAGGAATAAGCATCTTTGGCGCAATATTGTCCCGAGTGTAGGGCTCAAAACCTAAACTCTCGTAGAACATGGTTGACTGTCTATCAATAGACTGTAAAGTAAGCGCATAGAGACCGGCAAGCAGGGAGACTTTATAGGCTTTATCTATAACATCCTTCAGTAAAATTGTTCCTACACCCTTTCTCTGATATTCTTTTTGCACTCCTAAGTACGCCAAATGCAGCGCCGGAAAAGCGGTATAATTCTTGGTGTGGTCGTCCGGCTTGTTCTCAAGTTCGGCCATGCTCTCGCTGCCTATCTGGAGAGCATGGAAACCGGCAACCGCATTCGTGTCTTCGTCTACAGCAATAGTAATGCGTGCTTCTGCGCGATCAGACCACTTCTTTGAGTGGTTTCTGTACCATTGATCAATACCCCTTCTGCCGCACTCGAATGTATTGCGAGAGCGGGTCCTATCAAACGGCTGTACAATAATTCTTCCGGTCAAGCGGCAGATGCTTTTTTGATAACTCTACCATCACGCTCAAGCTGGTCAGCTTTATTGTAAAGATCGCGAAGCTTTTGATTAGGTGCCCCGTTTTGATTATATATACGACGCACAAATTCGGCTGCTTCGCGCTGGCTCTTGAATTCTAGCTTCTCTGCCTTGTCGCTGGATTGGGTAAACCAGCGCAGAAATTCCCTGAAGGTATACATTCCGCGCCCCTGCCCCCAGACCTCTACCAGACTGCCGCCGATTGAGCTGTCAAGCAGTTAATCGCAGAACGGCCCATTTGTTCACATGTCGCTCCTACGCAGCGTGCGTACGCAATCGTCGCGCAACGAGCGAGGTCTACATCTCGGTGATGACCCGCCACCCGCGCCGCGCCCACGACGACCAGGGCCGCGAGATCCCGCCGCCCACGATCGGCTGGCTCCGGTCCGAGGAGGGCGACCGCACCGCCTTCGTCCACTGCAACGCGACCGGCTGCGGCCACGAGGCGACGATCAGCACCGATCCGTTTCCGGACAGCCTGCCCTTCCCCGACATCGCCTTGCGCCTGCGCTGCGCCGCCTGCGGGTCGAGGGAGGTTGGGGTCATGCGCGACGTCGTGGGGATCTACGCCCGGCTCGGACGGCGCACGGGGTGGAGCATGGGCGCGGCCGGGGCGCGGCCGGTCGCCCGAAGGGATGCGCCTGATCGCGACCGCCCCTGAAACGCAGAAAGGCCCGCCGCGGCCGGAGCCGGGCGGGCCGTGGAGATCCAACATGATCGAAAGCATCGAGAGCCTGCGCGTCAAGCGGGCGCACGGCGTGCCGCTGCCCCGGACCCGGATCTGCGGGGCCTAGCGCGGCCCCGCCTTGATCGAGCTGTCGACCTGCCGGCGCTGGGTGATCGAGACGTCCTTGAACAGATCGTCCATCGAGGCCCGGGTCGTGTCCCTGGTGGTGGTGTAGCTCGACGGGAGCGAGAGAGCCCGTCTGCGCGCCCTCCACAGCGCCGAAGCAGGCGGGATCTCTCGCGGGGTGGTCATCGGCGGTTGCCGGGTAGGGTCGGGGTGCGAGCACCAACCTCGAACCCGAGAGACCTCCGATGACCGACGAGATGATGAGCCTGCGCGGGCTGCTGGAGAAGAGCGCCGACGCCGACCTGCTGCGCGAGATGATCGGCTTTGCGGCCGAGCGGCTGATGGAACTGGAGGTGGGCGGCCTGACCGGGGCGGCCCACGGCGAGAAGAGCGCCGAGCGGCTGGTCCAGCGCAACGGCTATCGTGACCGGGATTGGCAGACGCGGGCCGGCACGGTCGAGCTGCGCATCCCCAAGCTGCGCAAGGGCTCGTACTTCCCGGCTTTCCTGGAGCCGCGCCGGATGGCCGAGAAGGCACTCACGGCGGTGATCCAGGAGGCGTACATCCAGGGCATCTCGACCCGCTCGGTGGATGACCTCGTCCAAGCCATGGGCGGCACGGGCGTGTCCAAGAGCCAGGTCAGCCGGCTCTGCCAGGAGATCGACGAGCGCGTGGGCGCGTTCCTCGACCGGCCGCTCGAGGGGGAGTGGCCCTATCTCTGGATCGATGCGACCTACGTGAAGGTGCGCCAAGCCGGGCGCATCGTCTCCGTCGCGGTGATCGTGGCGGTCGGTGTGAACAGCGATGGCCGACGCGAGGTGCTCGGCATGGACGTCGGCCCCTCCGAGGCCGAGACGTTCTGGACCGGGTTCCTGCGCAAGCTGGCGCGCCGCGGCCTGCGCGGTGTGAAGCTGGTGATTTCGGACGCCCACACGGGCCTCAAGGCGTCGGTCGCCAAGGTGATGAACGCGACTTGGCAGCGGTGCCGCGTCCACTTCATGAGGACCGTGCTCGCCCACGCTGGCCGCAGCGGGCGGCGCGTCGTGTCCGCCTTCATCGCCACCGCCTTCGCCCAGGACGACGCCGAGGCCGCCCGTCAGCAATGGCGACGCGTGGCCGACCAACTCCGACCCAAGGTGCCCAAGCTCGCAGCCCTGATGCATGAGGCGGAACCCGACGTGCTGGCCTACATGGGCTTCCCGGCCGCCCACCGGGTCAAGCTTCACAGCACGAACCCGCTGGAGCGCCTCAACGGCGAGATCAAGCGGCGCACCGAGGTGGTCGGCATCTTCCCCAATGAGGCGGCCATCACCCGCTTGGTCGGCGCGCTCCTGCTCGAACAGAACGACGAGTGGGCCGTCCAGCGCGCCCGCTACCTGACCCTGGAAAGCATCGCCCCGATCAGCGATGATCCTCTTGTCAGCCTGCCCACCCTGGCAGCCTGATCGTCCCGGCCCCGCCCGGTGACCGTGGCCGCCACGCCGCAGCTACACCACGCCTGGGGACACGACCGAGGCCCGGGCGCGCGTCCCGGTCGGGAAGCCGTCCATGGTGATGTGCAGGTGGCCCTTGCCGCTACCGGCCGAGGCGCCCGCGCTGTTGAAGCGGCGCTGCATCATGTCGTCGCCGACGCGCGACATCGCGATCTTCTGAGACGGCGGTCCGTCCTTGAGGTCGTTCACGACCTCGTCGTCGCGCAGGCGCGAGTAGCCACCGGCCTTGGACGGGTAGTAGCGGTCGCGCTTGTACCAGAGCACGTCGCCACCGCTCGCGACCTGCACCGGCTCACCCGGAGGGCCGACCTTCAGCCCCCCCATCGCCGCGGCCGTGCGGCCGGTGAACAGGTCGACGCCCGTGCGCGCGTTGTAGCCCTCCGCCCGCTCGAACATCGAAGCCCCGGTCGCGGCCTCGAACGGGGTCTTGGCGGAGTTGAGCTTCGCGAGCGCCCGGCGCTCGGTCGTGTGCAGCTCGTGCAAGGCGTGCCGGAGCTGCGCGTCGAAGTCGGTGTTGCCGCGGATCGGAGCCAGACGGTCCCGAGACAGCCACTGCGCGATCCCGAACGCGCCCGAGCGCGGGTTCACCGAGGTCGGGCCGCCGCGGGCCTCCACGGCTGACCAGCGGGGCGTGTCGCAAAGATTTTTGGCGGAGAAAATTATGCTCCCCGCGTAGGCGCACACCGGTCCGTCAGGCCGATACCGGGCTCGTCAAACTGCTTCGCCAGCCTCGTCGGAGGGGGTCAGCAGGCGGTGAGCAGGCCTCGTCACGCCTTGTTCGGAGACGATTTTTTTCGGGCGTTGAACGTTTGCGACACGCCCCCCCGCGATTACCCGATGTCCACCCCATCACGCCCGGTCGAAGCCATCCCCTCTCAATGGGACTGCACCGCCGTGTCGCCCGGAAACGGCGTCCAAAGAGCCTTGCAGTTCGGCCCGTTGACCGCCGACCACGCCGCCGCCGGGGCGCCAATCGGCGGGGTCACGCCACCCGCCATGACGATGGCCTGGGTGTTGACCACGTCCCACGTCGCGTTGTCGACGAAGCGAACGCCATCCAGCGAAACGCCCAAGGGGTGAGCGGCGTCGTACCCGTGCATGACCAGCCGACCGCCCTCTCCGGCAACTTGGCGCAGGACGATGTTGCTATACACGGGGATCTTCGTACCCTGAGCGCGTGGATCATAGCGCGTGTCGAAGTCGATCGGCCGCCGACTTCCGCGCACGCAAACGTTCTCGTAGCGGACCGCCTGCACCAAACCGCCCCGACTCGGATCGCTCTTGATTCTCAGGCCTGACACCGCGCCGTCGATGGTGACGTTTCGGACGAGGACGTCGCTGACGCCACTGTTCGTCTCACTGCCAATCGAGAGCCCGTGCCCCGAATAGATGTGGATGTCCAAGATGGAGACGTGGCGGGTCGCTCCGTTGTCGCCGGCCTTGATGGCGATGTCGTCGTCGCCGGTGCTGATGAAGGTGCGGGCGATGGTCACGTCCATCGCCGCGCCTGGATCAATCCCGTCCGTGTTTCGGGCATCGGCCGGGGTGTTGATGGTGACGCCCCACACCGTCACGCCCTGGACCTTGTTCATGGCGATGTGTACGTTCGGCGCGTTGCGCAGCGTGATCCGGTATACGGTGATGTTGTTCGAGCTGTCGATCTGCACCAGCCGGGGGACGTTCTGCTCCCTACCCTCGACCTGAGCGCGACTGGCCAGGGCCCACCAGGTCTCCGCCTTGCCGATCATGACCGCCCCGCCCTGGCCGTCGATCGTGCCGTCGCCCATCAGGCCCGCGCCGTTGGCCTTGTGAAAATTGAGGAAAGGCCGGCATCCCCCCCCCGCGTTATTGATCAGTCCGCAACGGCCGTCGCCGAGGTCGTAGAGGCGAGGATCGGGCTCGGCGGCGAGCACGGCCCCGGCGTCGAGCCAGAGAACCACGCCGGCCCGCATCTCGATCGGCCCGCTCGCGAACACCGCCTTCGTCCTGCTGGGCGTGAGCCGCACCGCTTGGCCCGTCCGGCAGCCGTCCAGGGCGGCCTGCAATTTCGCTTGTCCGACCTTGGCCGACGGAGCGTCGTCCGCACTCAGGACTGCGCAGACCTGCGTCGGCGGAACCGGCTCCTGGACGTTTCGCCTGTCCTGGGACTGTGCCGAATGAGTGGCGCCGACGGTCATCAAGCCTGCCGTTGCAACCAGAACGGCGCGTGCGGTAAGAACTTTCATTGCGAGCCGTGCTCGCCCTGGTGCCCCCGGACCATCCGGACCGCCCCGCTCGCGGATCTCAGGCGAGAGGGGGGGTATGCTTCCTCATGGCTCCATCCTCTCAAGAGTTGGAGCCTCCTGTCTGTCGGGATTGACCTACTCTGCGCTCGCGGACGGCATCCCGCGAGCCTCCGGAAATCCCGGGGCGGTTCAATCTTGTTCTTGAGCGCCACGGTCGTTCGTCCCTTACTCGCGCCCAGTCAACCACTCGGCGATGCCGGTCCCAAGCAGGCTCTGCGCCCTCCCGCCGACGAATACGCCGACGTGCCCGCCTGGGAGCGGCAGCTCGGTATAGTCCGACGTGCCTACGAATTGCTTGAGTGCCCGCGATGTTGCCGGTGGAATAATATGATCATATTTTGCGTAGATGTTCAAGACTGGGCATTTGATGTTGCCAAGATCGACGGTTCTGCCGGCTAGCTGGAACGAGTTTTGCACCAGCTTGTTGTCCTGATACAGATTTTTCAGCCACTGCTTGGCGGCCTCACCGGGATGGTGCGGCCGATCGGAAATCCACTTTTCCATACGCAAGAAGTTCATAAACCTTTTCTTATTGTCGATTACGTCAAGAAGATCAAGGTTGTACTTGGTCATCGTGCGCATCGGCGTCATCAGCGCGAACACCGAGCCCATGAATTCACCCGGCAACGTGCCGTGCGCCTCGATGAGGCGGTCAATGTCATCAGGCTCAAGGCTGCGCGTCCACATGTTGATGAAGCCGTGACCTTTGCGGTTCTCGACAGTGTCGGCGTGGAAGTCGATCGGCGTGATCGTCAGCACCATCGCGTTGACGTCCTCGGGGTGCAGCGCCGCGTAGCAAGTCGTGAAGGTCCCACCCTCGCAAATCCCGAGTAGATTGATCTTCGCCCCCCCCCCCCCCCCCCCCCCCCCCCCCCCCATTCGCCTCGGAGATGACGTTCACGCATTCAGCGAGATAGCCGTCGATGTAGTCATCAAGCGTCACGAAGCGGTCGGCTCGGCTCGGATTGCCCCAGTCCACTACGTAGAGGTCAACACCGAGCTTCAGCAGATTGCGAACGAGCGAGCGATCCTCCTGCAGGTCGGCTATCGTGTGGCGACCGATAAGCCCATAGACGATGAGGACGGGTGTCCTGACCTTCTGCTCGGCAAGAGATCGGTAGCGGTACAGTGTGACCTTATCCTGCTGCCAGATTACAACTTTCTCGCTCGTCGCAATCTGAACGTCCTCGTCGCGGACCTCCTGGAAGAGCTTGGCTCCTTCCGCGAGCCGCTTTCCAAGCGCTGCCGCCTCCGCGACGGGGTCAAGCGCGGCTTTGGATTTGGCAGAGCGGCTCATGTCGGCTCTCCTTCTGATTTTCCGCTGGTCCGCCTCTGGCGACTGAGCGCCCTGACTTCCCGGCGCAGCTGCGTGAGGCTCTGATGCACGTCGTCGAGTTCGGCGCGGGTCGGGTAGCCGAACATCTGGCTGTAGAACTCAGCGATATCCTGCTGAGCAAGCCGCAAATCCGTCGAGGCTTTCAGCGTCTCGCGCTGGCTCTTGAGAAACTCCTCCGACCGCTGCGCCTCCAGCAGAACGTCGTTGGCAGTCTCGACCCAGAGCGCCATCAGCTCGCGGCTCGACGCGATCCCCTGCTCGTTCTTGGACCGTTCATTGACCACGGCGGAGAAGGCTGCCGTCGCCTTCTTCCAGACCTCCATCATCAGGGCGTTGTGTTCGAGGTTGCGCCGGTGCAGCGCCACCCAGGCCGTGAACACGGCCGCGAACTTGCGCTCGACGTTCCAGAGATCGGCGAGGCGCGGTCCTTCGGCCATCCGTTTCAGCGCTTCATCGACCGCGCCCGTGATGCAGATCCATCCGTGCGGGTCGAAGATCTTGGCCAGGACATCGGCCGCGATTGGATCTCGCACCTCGCCTCCGCCCTTCAGGCTCTTGGCAAAGGTCGCCGAGACCGCCTGAGCGGCCTCCCAGCCCTGCTGATACGAGTGTTGGGCCTGTTCCAGGGCTTCCCAGTCCGGGATGAGGGGAAGGCTCGGCTTGCCATCCTTGTCCAAGGCCGTCGTCATGGCCCCGTACATGTTGCGCTGAGCTTCGAGAAAGCACTGGGTGCCTTTGCCCCAGAGCTCTCCCATTGCCTTAAAGGTATCGAATAGATCCATGGCTTGAGCTCCTCAAGCGACTCAAGCAACGGTTCTGAGCTTGCCGTCGAGTGCCTCGGAGTAGATCGCGAAGGCGTCCGGGTAGGTGACCTCGCGTGGGTTGTTCACGAGAAGTCGCGTCTGCTTCATGGCATCGGTTGCGAGGCGCGCGAGATCCTCCTCGCGAACACCGACCTCGGCGAGTGAGGCGGGCGCACCGCAGTCCCGGCAGATGGCCGCGAGGCTGTCGACGAATCGGGTGGCAGCCTCGGCGGCCGGGAGACTGGCTGCCTGCGGATCGAAGATCGGGGCGAGTTCCGCGTAGAGGGCCTCCGCTTGCGGGAGGTTGAAGCGCATCACGCCCGTCAGCACGAGGGCGTTCGACACCCCGTGCGTCACGTGGAAGACGGCGCCGATCGGATAGGCCAGCGCATGGACCGCGGCGACGGGAGCGTTGGCAAAGGCCATGCCCGCGAGCATGGAGCCGAGCAGCATGTTGGAGCGCGCCTCGACGTTGCGGCCGTCGCTGCAGGCCGTGCGAATGCTGCCTGCGAGCAGCGCCAAGGCCTTCCGGGCGAGCTGGTCCGAGATCGGGTTCTTCTTGTGACGGCTGGTGTAGGCCTCGATCGCGTGCACCATCGCGTCGATGCCGGTCGCGGCCGTCACGTGGGCCGGCAGTCCGAGGGTCAGATCGGGATCAAGGACCGCGCAGTCCGGCAGCAGCCGGGGCGAGACCACGCCCTTCTTCTCGCCCGTCGGCGTCGTCACGATCGAGATCGGCGTCACCTCGGAGCCGGTCCCGGCCGTGGTCGGCATCAGGATGAGCGGCAAGCGCTGGCCCTGGGCGAGGCCGACCCCGTAGATGCGGTCGAGCTGATCGCCGCTGCGCGCGAGGTACGCCACGAGCTTGGCAGTGTCGAGAGTGGAGCCGCCCCCAATCGCGAGCACAAGGTCCACTGTCTGCTGCTGGGCAAGTTGCGCTGCAGTCTCGATGACGTGCGAGGGCGGGTCGGCCACGACGTCCTCGAAGACGGTGACCTGAAGGCCCGCCGAGGCCAGGGCAGCCTCCGCAGCGCGGGTCAGACCCGCGCCGCGAACATTTTTGCCGGTCACCAGCATGATCCGTTGAGCGCGGAAGCTCGCCACGAGGTCGGGCAGCTTCGCCGAGGCGCCGGGCTCGAACAGAATATTGGGGCAGGTTTGGAACGTGAATGGGGTCATGATGAGCTCCGGGAGCACGTCGGTGAGCTAGAACTTATTCTTCCGGCTCGATATTGCTGGCCTTATGGTGATGTTCTTGGATCAGGACCCGCTTGTTCTCGGAGTCGTCGATCGGTACCGCCACGAGGTGAACCCCACCGGCCTTGAAGGCGGCCTCGAGCGTCGGAGCCAGGTCGCGGACCGCGGTGACGCAGTGGCCCGTCGCCCCATAGGAATTGGCGTACGCGACGAAATCCGGGTTGGTGAACGTCGTGCCGTATTCGGCGAAGCCCCCCTCCCTCTGCTTCCTGCGGATCATGCCGTATGCCGAGTTGTCCAGGATCAGCGCCACGAGGTTGAGCCTGAGCCGGACAGCTGTCTCCATCTCTTGGCTGTTCATCATGAAGCCACCATCGCCGCACACCGCCAACACGCGACGTTCTGGATAGAGCTCCGCCGCCATCATGGCGGAGGGCAGCCCCGCTCCCATCGTGGCAAGCGCGTTGTCGAGCAGCAGCGTGTTGGGAGCGTACGTCAGGTAGTAGCGCGCAAACTCGATCTTGTACTCGCCGTTGTCGAGGCAGACGAAGCCGTCCTCCGGCATTACCGTACGAACGGCATGCACGATGCGCCGCACCGTCATTGAAGAAGTGGCCTCTTCGGTCCCATCGTTGATGCCGTTGATGCGCTCCAGGAGCGACTGGCGCAGCTCGAGCATGCCGGGATCCGGCTCGAGCCGCCCGCCGAGCCGGTCGGCGAGCGCCGTCACCGTCGAACTGATATCGCCCACCACCTCGGCATCCGGGTGAAAGACCTGCTCGACGCTCGCCGGAGTGTAACCGATGTGGATGACCTTGAGGCCGCCCGCGATCTTCTCGTACAGGAAGGGGGGTTTCTCGACCGCGTCGTGCCCGATCGAGATGATCAGGTCCGCCCGGTCTATCGCCGCATGCACGTAATCCCGCTCGGAGAGCGCCGCGGTGCCGAGATAGAGGCTCGAGGCGCCCGTGACCGCGCCCTTGCCCATCTGCGTGTCGCAGAAGGGAATCTGGGTCCGCCGCACAAACTCGGAGAGCGGCTCGCCCAGCCCCGGCCGGTTGCCGGCCGCGCCGATCATGATCAGCGGGCTTTGCGCACTCAGGATCATCGCAGCCGCGTGCTCGATGGCGGCTTCCGCCGCCACTGGCCGGTCGATCGGGTGAGAGGGCGCCAGGGCGACTTCGGCCATTTCGGTAGCAACGTCTTCGGTAGCAACGTCCTTGGGCACTTCGAGATGAACCGCGCCCCGGCGCTCGTCGGTGGCGACCCGGAAGGCCTCGCGCACCAGCGTCGGGATCGAGGCCGCCGAGACGATCTGGCGCGTCATCTTGGTGAGCGGGCGCATCACCGAGACGGTATCGATGAGCTGGAAGCGGGACTGGGGTGGGGCGCTGATCGGCTTCTGGCCGGTGATTATCAACACCGGCATGGCGCCGAGCTGCGCGTAGGCCACGCCTGTCACCAAGTTCAGCGCGCCCGGGCCGCAGGTCGCGAGGCAGACGCCCGGCCGGCCGGTCAGCCGCCCGTGCGTGGCGGCCATCATGACGGCCGCCTGCTCGTGGCGGACGGGGATGAACCTGATCTTCGAGTTGTGCAAGCTCTCGATGATTTCGAGGATCTCCTCCCCGGGTATGCCGATGACGTAGTCGACGCCCATGTTCTCGAGGGCTTTGACTATGAGATCAGAACCCTTAATTTTAGACGATGCTCCCACGTTCTCATCCTCGCAAGCTGGCATTAAGCAACCCGCCCGACTGTCGTCGGGCTCTGGCTGTCGTCGAGCTCTTGCTCCGCCCAGGCGGCGACATCGCTCCCCACGTCACGGCCAGCAGCGACTTCCGCCGCCGTCGCACCCTCGTTGCGCAAGCGATGTGCCAGCGCCGCCCGACGAACTTTTCGCAATTATTGCAATGCTTTATGGCTGCCGTGGGGGATTGGCGCAGACGCCACCGGGCTGTCGGGAGCCCGACAAAGTCCGACAGGCCATGGAGGCGCGGCGGGCCGGATGGGGTGTAGCCGGGCGGTAGCGCCCTGTACGAGGCCGGCAAGCCGTCCGGAGGGCTAGGGCCTGAACCGAACCAAGGTGTTGCAGGGTCTATGGTTTTGTGATTCAGGGCGGCCGCTTGCAGCACGGAGGCGGCCATGGCGGACCTGTTCTGGCTCTCGGACGCGCAGTGGGCGGTGATCGCGCCGTTCATGCCGCGCAACCAGCCCGGCCCCGAGCGCAAGGACGATCGCCAGATCATCTCCGGCATCCTGCACGTGCTGACCTCCGGCTGCCGCTGGCGCGATGGCCCGTCCGCGTATGGACACCGCACCACGGTCTACAACCGCTTCAACAGGTGGTCGCGGCGTGGCTTCTGGACGGCGATGCTGGCGGCCCTGGCCAAAGCTGGATGGTCGGGCGAGGCGGCTGCCATCGACAGCACCTACGTGCGGGTCCATCGCTCGGCTCACGGGGGCAAAGGGGGGCGACAGCGCAGGCGATCGGCCCGTCGCGGGGTGGCCAGACGACCAAGATCCACGCCCTCGTCGACGTGCTTGGCCGCCCCGGTGTCCTCCTGCTGACACCCGGCAACGCCAGCGACGTGCGCACCGCCCCGGCGGTGCTGGCCGAGGCTCCCGGCCGGATCCGCCGCCTGATCGCCGACAAGGGCTACGACGCCGATTGGCTGCGGGCTGATCTGCGGGAGAAGGGCATCACCCCGGTCATCCCCGGCACCCGCGCCCGCAAGCGCAGGCTGCGCCACGACAAGCGCCGCTCCCGGAAACGCTGGCGCATCGAGGCCGCCTTTTGTCGTCTCAAGGACTTCCGCCGGATCGCCACCCGCTACGACAAGCTGGCCCGCAACTACGCCTCCGCTCTCGCCCTGGCCGCCGTGATCGCGTTCTGGTGCTGATTGAGTCCTGACCCCAATCCTCCGGCGGCACGCAGGTTTTCACGAAGGTGGTCCGGGCCCCGCCCCTGAGCCGCTTCTCGGCGGCGTGCCGGCGGCACTGGGCGAGGAGGGCCGGGTCGACTTCCGCCATGTCGTCCTCGGCCGGCGCGGGGGCCGGCTTGGCCGCCTGCGGGGCGTGACGGGGCACCTGCGCCGCCGCCGACCCGGCGAGGCCCGCCGCCAGGATCAGCGCGCAGGCGGCAGGGAGGTGTCTCATGGGCTCGGAGCCCCGGTTCTCCGGCCGCTTCGTGGCGAGGGGAGGGCGAGCTCCGACGGGGCGGCCGCGGCTCTTACTTCAGCAGCACCTCACGAAGGAAGCCGACCACCGCCGCCCGCGCCGCCTCGGTCGAGGCCGGGTTGTGGCCCACATGGGCGCCGACGGCGACGCAGGGGTCTGTCCGCAGGCTGTAGGGCCGGCCCGTCGCGGCGTCGAGGATCGTGCCGCCCGGCCCCTCTTTCAGTCGGCAGTCGCGCGTGCTCTGCGCCTTCGGGATCGAGACCAGCGGCGGGCTCGTCGGCGTGTCAAAGCTGTGCTGCGTGTCGGGATACTCGGTCAGCATCACGTCCGCGCCGGCCTGCTTCAGCCGGGCGACGTAGTCCCGGCAGGGCAAGACGCTGACGTAGTCGTCGCTGGTGCCGTGGAACAGCCGGATCGGCGCCGGGCCGACCTTGTCGTCTTCCCGATAGGTCACGTTGCAGGGCGTGTAGAGGCCGATATGGGCGGCGAAGCGGTTCGGGCCGCCATAGGCCGCGTGGAACCGCTCCGCCGCCGAGTAGACCGACGCGACCGCCCCCTTGGAGAAGCCCATCACGGCGATGCGGTCCGCCCGCACCCGCGGGTGCGCCGCGAGCGCGTCGAGGGCGCGGTAGGCGTCGACCATCATGGCGAGGGAGTTGAGCTGCTCCTGGTCCTCGATCGTGCTGACAATGCCGCGGCCCGTGAAGGCGTCGAGGATGAAGGCGCCGATCCCCGCTTCGTTGAGCACCCGCGCCCAGGCGTCCGGGCCGGCGCTGATCCCGCCCGAGCCGTGGACAAGCACCACCACCGGCACCTTCGGCGGCGCGCCGACGGGCAGGCGCAACTCGCCGCCGAGCACCACCTCGCGCCCCGGCGCGTCGCCGCGCAGGAACTCTTCCCCGGTCAGGGTCCGGCTCTTCACCGCGTGGATCTCGATGCGGCCGGGCAGGGGGGAGGCGGCCTCGGCGGCCGGTGCGGCGATGCCGAGGGCGACGAGCGTGGCGGCCAGGATGCGCATGGTTCCTCCCGAGGATGCGTTGCCCCCACCCTCGACCGGGCGCCGCCCGTGTCAACGGCGGATCTCCCGCCGCGGAAGGCTTCAGGCCTCGACCGGCGCCTCGCGCAGCCAGCACAGCATGTGAGGGAAGGGCGGCACGCCCCGCGCCGCGGCCGCGCGCGCATCGAGGGTCAGGCCCATCCATTGCAGCAGCGGCAGCCCGGGATACTGGCCCTCAAAGAAGACCCTGATGTGGAACGGCGAGGCGCCGCGGTCTTTTGACCGCAGCCGCGCCCGAGGCGCCGGCCGCGTCCGGCGAAGCCGCCGGACAACATACGGCCATACGACATTACGACGATAGCAGCGTACGGTGCTAACGCGGTACGGAAAGGTGTCACGGGGTGCGGCTCTCTAGTTGTCTGGATGCGAGACCTCCTTGGCGTCTGCGACCACCTTGAGCGCTGCGGGGAGTGCGTCCGGATCAGGCGGCCTAGTGACGGGCTTGGCCAGCTCCGGCTTCGCCTTCAGCCGCTCACGCAGGACCCTGTCCGGTGAGCGGCTGAAGGCGAAGCCGGAGCTGGCCAAGCCCGTCACTAGGCCGCCTGATCCGGACGCGCTCCCCGCAGCGCTCAAGGTGGTCGCAGACGCCAAGGAGGTCTCGCATCCAGACAACTAGTGCAGTGACTCAGACGGATGGTGCAGCCTGGCTGTTGAGGATAGCGGCCGCGGGCTTGGTCCAGACGAAGGGCCTGGGCTGCTCGTTGTTCTCGGCGATGTAGCGCTTGATCGCCGCTTGCAGGTCCACGATCCCGGTGAACGTCCCGCGCCGCAGCCGCCGAGGGGCTATGGTCGGCCATCGGGAGGCTCGTCGACACCATCACGCCCGACGAGTGTGCCCACTTCTTCGCCGCTGCAGGCTACGATCCAGATTAAACCGAAAACGCTCTAGACGGTCCAGAAGATCGGCGTCGATCGTCAGTGTCACCTCAAGCCGCGGCGGGACTGGTGCAGCGGCAATATCAAATTCAGCGGATGGCCTTTCCAGTACATCGACCATGGCAGGCCTATTATACTACGAGATCGATTTAAAAACTGCTTAAGCCTCGTGCTGGCAGGTCATCGCTTTGGCGCCTGCTCCAGGAGGTCGCGCGGTGCATCCAGCTTTCCGGCCTGTAAGGCTTCGCGCAGCACCTTTTCTATGCGGGGGACATGACCACGGCCCGTCGCTTTGATTGCCTTTGCCTGATCGGCGGGGAGGTACAGCGTGCGCCGTCCGGTCATGCCAGCTCCAGCCGCACTTTGCGGCCAACGACGGCGGCGGCACGCTTCACAGTGTCGAGCTGCACCTTGTCATTCTCCGGGTCCAGCAGGCGGTCGAGCTGGGCGCGGCTGGTGTGCATGCGCTTCGCCATGACGCTTTTTGTGATGCCCTGCTCCTTCATGGCCTGCTCGATCTGCCAGGCCAGGACGCGCTTGGTCGCCTGTTCGTTGACCTCCTCGCGGGTGCCTTCCTCTTCGAGGAAGCTGTCGAACGACGATCCGATATGTTTATTTGTCATTTTTCTCCACCTTCTTCTGTCGTTTGCGGGCTTTGGTCAGTTCGGCATCGGGCGTCTTCTGCGTTTTCTTAATGAAGGCGTGCAGCAGAACCATATGACCGTGGGCAATGCAGAACAGGACGCGCGAAATCCGCCCGTCCGAAAGGTCGCTGCGCACCTCCCACAGGCCTGCGCCCATGGGCCGGCACGTCGGCATGCCGACCGGCCAGCCGAATTCGACCGTGGCAATGTCCTGGCCGATGACCTTGCGATCGTCCGGGGTCTGGTCCTTCAACCATTCCCTGACCGGCTCCTTGCCGCTGTCGGTGGCGTAGAACGCCGCCGGCAGCTTTTTCAGCTCCTGCTCCATCCGCACCTTCTACGGTACATCGTACCTTAAAAGATACAGGGTTTGCCAGCAGAAAAGCGATTTTCTCCATAAAGCCCCTCGGATGCCGTTCCCCCCTCGCCAAGCCCCTTACGCTGGCGCCGCCTGGCGCGATTTCCGGCTCCGTGGCTGCGGTGTGATGCTTCGAGGGTGTCGGAGTAGGGTCAGAAGACCAGAGGCCCACAGGCGGCGATTTTTGAGCCGCCACGCCGCCGCCGCGCTTCCAGTGCTCAATGGCCAGCCGGGAGGTCGCCATGCTGTTACGCGTGATCCAGGGGCCTGTCGCAAACGCGAACGGGCTCGCGTTCATGGGTCGTTAGCCATACCCGCCCAGCTTGCCGCTCCGCCTCGGAGCCGGCCCATGATCCTGAACGCCCTCGCCCTCAAGCTGAAGAGAGAGGCCCGCGGCGACTTCACGGGCCGGCACTTCGAAGCCACTCTCATCGTCCAGGCCGTCTCCTGGTACCTGCGCTACGCGCTCAGCTACCGCGACATCGAGGAGATGCTGCTGGAGCGGGGTATGGGGGTGGACCACTCCACCATCAACCGCTGGGTGCTGGCCTACGCGCCCGCCATCGAGCGGCGCCTGCGCCGGTTCCGCAAGCCGCATTGCGGGTCCGTGAGGGTGGACGAGACCTATATCAAGGTGCGTGGCCAGTGGCGCTATCTGTACCGGGCCATCGACAAGCATGGCGAGGCGGTCGACTTCCTGCTCACCGCCAACCGCGACCTGGAAGCGGCCAAGCGCTTCTTCCGCAAGATGCTACAGGATCAGCCGCTTCTCGCGCCCGACCGCATCGGCACCGATGGTGCTGGCCCTTACCCGCCGGCGATCGCCGAGAGCCGCAAGGAGGGCCTGCTGCCACGCGCGCCCATCCACCACGTCACCAAGCACTTGCAGCAAGGGATTGAGAGCGACCACTTCCGGGTCAAGCGGCCGATGCCACGGGTCGGGGGCTTCCGCGCGTTCCACACGGCGCGGCGGACGATCCAGGGCTTCGAGGCCATGCTTTGGCTGCGCAAGGGTTTCGGGTTCTCAGGGGCGTGGACGGTCCGGGAGCAGAACCGACTGCTCGCGCAGTGCTTCGGACTTCCCGTGGCGAACAAAGCGTGAAAGCGGGACGGCAGAGACCCTTCTGCGGCCTGGACCCCAGTTTGCGACAGGCCCGGGCGTAGCGCAGGTACCAGGAGACGGCCTGGACGATGAGGGTGGCTTCGAAGTGCCGGCCCCGGAAGTCGCCACGGGCCTCTCTCTTCAGCGCGAGGGCGAGGGCGTTCAGGATCATGGGCCGGCTCCGAGGCGGAGGCGGCAAACTGGGCAGGTATGGCTAACGATCGGTGAATGCCGGCCCGTTCGCGTTTGCGACAGGCCCGACGCGCCTCCATGGCTTGTCGGACTTTGTCGGGCTCCCAACAGCCCGGTGGCGTCTGCGCCAATCCCCCACGGCAGCCATAAAGCATTGCAATAATTGCGAAAAGTTCGTCGGGCGGCGCTGGCACATCGCTTGCGCAACGAGGGTGCGACGGCAGCGGAAGTCGCTGCCGGCCGTGACGTGGGGAGCGATGTCGCTACCAACCACGCGCGGTTCGACCGAGGGTAGGAAGGCGCCACCCTGGGACGACTGCGGCAATCAGTGGAGAGCTGATATGAATACGTTCAGTGAAGACGATGCTGTGAAGAGCTGGATCCATAATGCTCCTCAGTATCACGATTATTTCTTGTTCGCCGACAACGTCGCGGCGACGGCGGGCGGGACGTTTCTCGGTGAGAACACTGCCGATCCGAATGCGACCGGCACGGCGATCTACACGGAACTCAGCAACCTTCCGACCGCCGTCTCCAGCATCCTCAAGCACAGCCAGAAGCGCGCCAATTTCCACCCGGCCACGACCAGCCCGGAGGTGCTGGCGGCAGCGTTCAACGGCTACGTGACCGAGATCGACAACAACCCTTTCTTGGCCCTCTCGAGGAATACCGCCACCAAGATGGCCTATGAAGACAAAAATTACAACGCCCTCTTCGATCAAATCTGCAGCCTGTACGCAGGACTTTCGGAGGATGACCTGAGAAATATTGAGAAAACCATCTCTGATATGGCGAAATCTGTCTCCAGCGAGAACCATTCAGAAGAATGGAAGAATTTGTTCTCTCAATCTACCATCAACATGAGGGACCCATCGCAGCCTAAGCTCTATTTGTACTACACTGCACTGTACATGTCCCACGACAAGAGTAAAAAGAAGGAGGTTGCGCGGCAGGGCTTTGAGGTGCGTTGCACCGAGTTCTCTATCCTGACTCTGAAAATCAAGGCCAGCGCCGGCAAGCTTGTGGCGCTCGATACGACGAACGTCACCGACTGGCTGCGCGACTCCACGAGTCCCACGGACCCCAACGTCAAGCTCTGCTTCCAGGCGTAACCCGTCCGGGGCCGGCCCGCCCGCCGACGAGCGAGGGCCGGCACCACGGATCGTCGGCTCCCCCCCGCTCGCCGGGGTTCGCGAGCCGGGCGACCTCGGCGAGGCGTTGTGGCGGATCGGTGCTCATGGGTCACCTTGCCCGCAGCTCTAGGGGGAGAATGGACATGACAGAAACCGAGAGGCTTTATGAGACCCTGTCCAAGATCGCCGAGGCGGCCAACACCGCCGTCAGGCATTGGCACGACTGGGAAGCCCTGGAACAGGCCCAACACTCGTATCAGCAGGGCTGGGAGGCCGCTCAGGCGGTCTCGGCGACCTTTGCCAAGAGCCTGAAGGGCGGAGGCGAGGTGCGAGATCCAATCGCGGCCGATGTCCTGGCCAAGATCTTCGACCCGCACGGATGGATCTGCATCACGGGCGCGGTCGATGAAGCGCTGAAACGGATGGCCGAAGGACCGCGCCTCGCCGATCTCTGGAACGTCGAGCGCAAGTTCGCGGCCGTGTTCACGGCCTGGGTGGCGCTGCACCGGCGCAATCTCGAACACAACGCCCTGATGATGGAGGTCTGGAAGAAGGCGACGGCGGCCTTCTCCGCCGTGGTCAATGAACGGTCCAAGAACGAGCAGGGGATCGCGTCGAGCCGCGAGCTGATGGCGCTCTTCGCCATCTGCTGGTTTTGTTCCGGTTGGTCTGGCGGTTCCAATCCTTCGCTAGTGCACAGATGCCGACGAACGCATCACACGCTCGGTCATCAACTTCTTGCTGAAACACGAGAAATCACGCTGAGCTTTAGAGCTCGCGCCTAGATCGCAGGAGGCATCCTCATGACTGCCAAGACCATCTACGACCATGGCCTCGACCGGAACCCGGCCAATTTCCAGCCGCTGACGCCCCTCACCTTCCTGGAGCGCACCGCGACGGTCTTCCCGGACCATGTCGCGGTCATCTACGGTTCTCTGCGGCGCAGCTACCGCGACTTCTATGCCCGCACGCGGCGTCTCGCCTCGGCCCTCGCGGCCCGCGGGATCGGGCGCGGCGACACGGTGGCGGTCATGCTCCCCAACACGCCCGCCTTGATCGAGTGCCACTACGGCGTGCCGATGACCGGCGCCGTGCTCAACACCCTCAACACCCGTCTGGACGCGGCGATGATCGCCTCCTTCCTCGATCATGGCGAAGCCAAGGTGCTGATCACCGACCGGGAATTCGCGCGGGTGATCAAGCCGGCGCTCGCGCACGCGAAGGTCAGACCCCTCGTCATCGACTACGACGACCCGGAATTCAGCGGTGAGGGCGAGCGCCTGGGCAGCCTGGACTACGAGGCGTTCCTGGCCTCCGGCGACCCCGCCCATGCCTGGTCCCTGCCCGGCGACGAGCGGGACGCGATCACGCTCAACTACACGTCCGGGACCACGGGCGATCCCAAGGGGGTGGTCTACGATCACCGCGGCGCCTGTCTGCAAGCGGTTGGCAACGTCGTGACCACCGGCCTCGGCAAGCACCCGGTCTATCTCTGGACGCTGCCGATGTTCCACTGCAACGGCTGGTGCTTTCCCTGGACGCTGTCGGTGGTGGCGGGCACGCATGTCTGCCTGCGGCAGGTGCGGGCCAAGGCGGTGTACGACGCGATCGCGGACCACGGCGTCACGCATCTCTGCGGCGCCCCGGTCGTGATGCAGCAGCTGCTGAACGCGCCTGCGGCGGAGCGCCGGGCACTGCCGCACCCGGTGTCGTTCGTCGTCGGCGGCGCGCCCCCGCCCGAGGCGGGCTTGGCCGGAATGGCGGAGGCGGGCTTCGACGTGACCCACGTCTACGGCCTCACCGAGACCTACGGGCCGGCCGTGGTCAACGAGTGGCACGCGGATTGGGACGCGCTGACCACGCCCGAGCAGGCGGCCCGCAAGGCGCGCCAGGGCGTGCGCTACCCGCCCCTCGAGGCGCTCGACGTGCTCGATCCCAAGACGATGCGGCCAGTGCCGGCGGACGGCCAGACCGTCGGCGAGGTGATGTTCCGCGGCAACGTGGTGATGCGCGGCTACCTCAAGAACCCGAAGGCCACCGAGGAGGCATTCCGGGGCGGCTGGTTCCATTCGGGCGACCTCGGCGTGAAGCACCCGGACGGCTACCTCCAGCTCAAGGACCGCTCGAAGGACATCATCATCTCGGGGGGCGAGAACATCTGGTCGATCGAGGTCGAGGAGGCGTTGTTCAAGCACCCGGCGGTCGCGGACGCCGGGGTGGTCGGCAAGCCGGACGAGAAGTGGGGCGAGGCGGTCTGCGCCTTCGTTGAGCGGAAGAACGGCTTCGAGATGGTCTCGGCCGAGGAGCTGATCGACTGGTGCCGCCAGTCGCTCGCCAGCTACAAGGTGCCCAAGCACGTCTTCTTCACCGAGCTTCCGAAGAACTCGACCGGCAAGACCAACAAGGTCCAACTTCGGGAAATGGGCAAGGCACTGTGAGGGCAAGTGGCCGTCGGCACAACTGGAGAGGCGACGGCCCGAGAGGGCCGGGGATGAACCCTGCCGTTTGACGAGCCGCTCGCGCCGGCTGACGCTGTTCGGTCGCAAGGCGTCGGGCGACCTCTTCCGGGACCTTACCAGTCCTGATGCTCAGGCGGTTTGCCGGGGCGTGTCGCAAACGTTCAACGCCCGAAAAAATCGTCTCCGAACAGGGCGTGACGAGGCCTGCTCACCGCCTGCTGACCCCCTCCGACGAGGCTGGCGAAGCAGTTTGACGAGCCCGGTATCGGCCTGACGGACCGGTGTGCGCCTACGCGGGGAGCATAATTTTCTCCGCCAAAAATCTTTGCGACACGCCCGGATGAAGCGCCAGGGCGCCGCCTAGCACGGCAGCAGCACGCACAACCTAAAGTCACCAACCCGATTTGCGAGAGCAGATCCGGGAACAGGAAACCTATGTTCAAATCAAACGACGGAAGACCCGGCGGTTTGGTTGGCTCCCGGCCGCCGGGTCTGAAGTGTAGGAGTAAATATGCAAGGAAAATCTCTACACGAGCGCGCTGCCTCTGGCAAGCGTGACGATGAAGCCGCGGCCAAGCGCGCGGAAGAGTACCTGCGGCAACATTTCCCCGGCTTCAGCGGCTGGGCTCCCTGTGACGACCCGACCGGCCACATCAGCCACGGCACGCCCGAGATGCTGGCCGTGTTCGCAATCGGGTGCTTGGAGGGCTTGATCGCTCACGCGGACATGGCAATCCGCTGCCTGCAGCGGCACGACCAGCCCGGCATGCGGGCGCACATCCGCAGCCACATCCGCGCCGAGCGCGAGTTCGAGCGGACTGGCGTCGAGATCATCGGCATGCTGTTCGAGCCGAAGATGCAGGCCAAAGCCGCAATCGCCGGGGTGGCCGCATGACGGCGAACGTGCGCCCCATCCGCCGCCCCGCTCCGCCCGACAACGATCCGGTGCTCACCGAGAGCAGCATCGCGGCCCTGGTCGTGGAGCGATTTCGCGACCAGCTCCTCTACGACCACGGCCAGGCCTTATGGTTCGAGTGGGCCGGCACCTGCTGGGTGCCGGACACCACCGGGGGCGTCTTCGACCGCTGCCACACCGTGGTGCAGGAGCAGATGCGCCTCCTCTCCCCCAAGAAGCAGGTGCGGCTTGGCACGGCCAAGTTCGTGTCCGGCGTCGAGAAGCTGTGCCGTCATGCCCGGACCTTCGTCGCGCAGAGCGAGGATTGGGACGGCGACCCGATGGTGCTCGGCACGCCCGGCGGCGTCGTGGACCTCACCACCGGCAAGATGCGTCGGGCCGAGCCGGGCGACCGGATCACGAAGCAGACGGCGGTGGCGCCGGCCGACACGGCGGATTGCCCGCGCTTCCTGCGCTTCCTCAACGAGGCGACCGGCTCAGACCTGGGGCTGATGCGGTTCCTTCAACAGTGGGCCGGATACAGCCTCACCGGCCGCACCACCGAGCACGCCGTCGTCTTCGTGTTCGGCGGCGGCGGCAACGGCAAGTCGGTCTACCTGAAGGTGCTCGCGACCGCGCTGGCGTCCTACGCCGCGACGGCGACCATGGACGCGTTCGTTGCCAGCAAGCACGCCCAGCACACGACCGACCTCGCGATGCTCAAAGGCGCCCGGTTCGTGTCCGCGTCCGAGACGCAGGAAGGCCGAGCGTGGGATGAGGCCCGGCTGAAGTCGTTCACGGGCGGCGACGCGATCACCGCGCGCTTCATGCATAGGGACAACATGACCTTCGTGCCGACGTGCAAGATCACGATCGTTGGGAACCACAAGCCCAAGATCCGCACCGTGGACGAGGCGATGCGGCGCCGCCTCAACATCGTGCCGTTCATCCGCAAGCCCGCCGAGCCCGATCCCGATCTGGAGCGCAAGCTGCTGGCCGAGTTGCCCGGCATCCTGCGGTGGCCCATCGACGGCTGCCTGGACTGGCAGGAGCACGGTCTCATCCGGCCCGACGCCGTCCTGGCCGCGACGGATGAGTACTTGGCCGACGAGGACCTGTTCGGTCAGTGGGTCGAGGACCGGTGCAAGGTGGATCCCGGCAATCGGCAGATGCGAACGCCGAACCAGGACCTCTACGCCTCGTGGTGCGACTTCGCCGAACGGGTCGGGGCGCGGCACGGCACGCTGCACGAGCTGGGCGAGAAGCTGAGCAAGCTCGGGCTCGCGCGCTACAAGTCGGGCGGCGTCCGCGGCTTCGAAGGCATCTACGTGACGAGCACGGGCGCGTAGGCCCAGAGGCCAGGGACACCTTGGGACGGCATTGGGACGCGGGCCTCGGTCTGCGTCCTTTTTCGTTCGCGAACCGTTCGGCGGCCTGCCGATCGATTGGGACACCTGCCCTGGATTTGGGACACGTCAGGGACGCCTGCTCCGACCGGTGTCCCAACCTCCTGCCCTAAAATTGATAGGCCATGAAAGGGCTTAAGCCACGTCTTGGGGCATTTGGGACGCTTGGGACACCGAAATCGGGTATCTCAGAGATACCGCGCACACACAGGCGCACGATCAGGGATTTGCCGCTTTTGGTGTCCCAGGTGTCCCAGTGTCCCAACCTCCCAGCCGCTTCGCGTGAGAGAACCGTCGCAGGCTGCCGGGGGATCAGTGCTTCCCGTGGCCACCGACACGACGTTCTGAGGATGGATCGCGGGATGCTGTGTCTCCCGGTAGCCCTACGACGGTGCCGACGCTCTGATGCTCAAAGGATGCCAGACAGTCGCCAGCGCAACGGTTCGGTGAAGGCGAGGGGTCAGGAGAGCAGTTCTGGCGGGGCTCGGGGACGGCACATGAGAGGCCGGATCCTTATGGATCAAAGACTTGGCCTGAATGACGCGAATCGAAGTACGGTGGAATGGTCAGCCGCACAGCCAAACCTCGACGGCGACCGTAACCTGCCCCTCGTAACGTGACGCAGCGTCATAGATTAGCAGGTCAGCTGTTCTAGCCGTAAACCTCTCTTGATGGCTTTACAGACGGGTCGGAATAATGTAAGCCTGATGCAGCAGTTTAGTGGTTTACAGTCATGGCGACCTACGGCTATCAGCGGGTGTCGAGCGAGGGCCAGGAGGACGGCACGTCGCTCGACGAGCAGGGCAAGCGCATCCGCGGCCTGTGCATGATGCAGGGCCTCGACGAGCCGGTGTTCTTCCGGGACGTATGCCAGGGCAAGATCCCGCTCGGGGACCGCCCAGGCGGTTGCCGCCTCCTTCACGCGCTGAAGCCGGGCGACAACCTCGTCGTCTTGAAGCTCGACCGCATCTTCCGCAACGCGACCGACGCACTCACGCAGGCGGACGCCTTCAAGGCCAAGGGCGTGAACCTCTATCTCATCGACATGGGCACCGAGCCGGTGACGAACAACGGCACGAGCCGCATGTTCTTCGGCATGCTGGCTTTGATGGCCGAGTTCGAGCGCGAGCGGATCCGGGAGCGCACGCAGGACGGCAAGGCGGCCAAGGCAGCCAGGGGCGGCTACATCGGGGGGTCGAGGCCCTTCGGGTACGACGTCGTCGGCACCGGCAAGGACGCCGTCCTGAGGCCCCGTGAGAGCGAGCACGAGTACGTCCAGCAGATCGTAGCGCGACGCGAGGCCGGCGAATCCCTGCGCAGCATCAGCGCGTGGCTGGCGACCCGGGGCGTGAAACTCTCGCATGTCGGTGTCGCCAACGTGCGAGAGCGCGATGCGAACCCCAATTGAATGGTGGCGAGCGTTGTTGCTATCTTGAAAATGAAGTAACAAGCATAAACAAAACAAAGAAGAATAATATAGATCCGCCAATCATGAGTGGCATGGCAAAATCTTTTCCTTCCGGATCATGTCTCTCTGTCTCTGACATATTGAATCCCCTCTCTTTATGGTCGGACCTACGTAGCGCGCCGGCATGCGGCCAGCCAAGCTGAGCCGAAGATCTTAAAGTGTGCCTGAGGGTGGCGGCCCGGCTGAGGCCCGTCTGCAACACCTCGTCTCCGCTTCGACGCGCACGTTCCAGACCGGCTCGGTTTGCTGTAGTCTAGATACCGGGCCCCGAAGGTCCGCGCCGGTGCCCGCGTGATGCGGGGTACCGGTCCGCTGGTAGATCCAGCACCGGGACGTTGCGCACGCCTGCGCATGACGCCGTGGTCCACATGGACCGCACCCTCAGGCCGCTCAGTGGAGCGC
>NC_010374.1:0-20019 GCF_000019365.1 Methylobacterium sp. 4-46
TTCTTTCACCCCTCGCTGGAGGCTGCCGGAGCGGCGTGAGCATGGCAGAGAAGTGCTTTAGGCAAAGCGAGTTGGAAGCCATAGCGGCAGCCTTGGGCGATACGAGTGAGGGCCTGTCGCACTCAGACATCGCCTTCATGCTTTCGAGCTGCAGGATGGAGGATACGTCCCCGGCTCTTTCGAAGCGACACCGCCTCTACAACGCTTTCGCCGCGCATCAGAACGCGACGCAAAGCCGGCGCGCTGTGCTGGCCTTCATCCGGAAAGCGATGCGACCCGAACGCTTTGTGCGCACGCCCGGGCACTACGAGCCCTTGCGAGCCAACCTCAATAATGCGCTCGCCTTTGCCGGCATAGAAGTCGACGAGGGGGGTAACCTGCGCTCCGTAGACAAGGCGCAGACACTCACCGAGGCGCAGCGGCGAGCGCGGGATCTGCGAGCTGATCTCGCGGGCCGCGGGATACACCCGGACGTGCTAGCGTTCTGCCGTGCCGAGTTGCTGGCCGACAATTACTTCCATGCAGTTCTAGAAGCGACGAAGAGCGTTGCCGACAAGCTTCGCTCGCGCACTGGCCTAACGGAGGATGGGGGTCCGCTTGTGGATCGCGCCTTGTGCGGAGACCCGCCTCTGCTGGCGATCAATGACCTGAGCAGCGACAGCGAGAAGAGTGAGCAGCGCGGCTTTGCGAACCTCGTCAAAGGTGCCTTTGGCATGTTCCGCAACGTCACTGCGCACGAGGCTCGGGTCCGCTGGGCTATGCAGAAAGCTGACGCCGAGGATCTGCTGACACTCGTCTCCCTGATCCATCGCCGGCTGGACGCCTGTTGGATGCCGCGTCGCGCTTAGGCGCACCTCAAGCGCCCTCGATCTCCTGCAGGCATCCGCTCGATCTTAACCGGACGGCAACCGGGGATGGAGGAGATATCCTCTCGGTATGATTTGCATATCGGGAGCAGCCACATGATTACCGTCGTTGGCGGGACCAAGGGCGGGTCGGGCAAATCGACCGTCGCCACGAACCTCGCCATCATGCTCGCGGCTGCGGGGCGCGATGTGCTCTTGGTCGACGCTGACGATCAGGAAACCTCGACCGACTTCACCAACCTGCGCGAGGCGACAAGGCCTGGTGGCGCTGGGTACACTTGCGTCGCCCTCACCGGCCCCGCGGTCCGAACCGGGGTGCAGCGGCTCGCCCCGAAGCACGCGCACGTTATTATCGACACTGGCGGGCGTGACACGGTGAGCCAGCGGGCCGCCCTGTCGGTCTGCCAAACCTACCTCGTGCCGTTCGCTCCACGCTCGTTCGACGTGTGGACCCTGGATAAGGTCGCCGGGCTCGTCGACGAAGCAAGAGCCGTGAACCCGTCCCTGCGGGCCCTCGCCTTCATCAACCGCGCCGATGCGCGCGGAAACGAGAATGCGGAGGCGGCCGAACTGATCCGTACGAAGCCCGCCTTGGAGTTCGTTCCCGCTGCTCTCGGGACCCGGAAGGCCTACGCGAACGCCGCAGCGTCGGGCCTAGCCGTAACTGAGCTGAGACCACAGGACCCCAAGGCCAGCGAGGAGATCGCAGCCCTGTTCGGGTATCTCTTCGATATCCCTGCAATATCCAACAGACATTAAGGCAGGAGCTTGAGCATGGCCCTCACCGCACGCCCCGTCCGCCCCGCTCCAAAGCCGGCCCACGATGTCGACGCCTTCATTCAGAAGGGAGGCAGCGTCCCAACTGGCTCGGCCGAGGAGAGGCCCGGCAAGGCTCCGCAGCACCCTCTGAAATTTCCACCTGGCGACCTGTTTGACCGGCTCGAACGCGCTCGGGAGGCCAGCGCAGTGAAGTTGCCTCGGAACACCTGGATCTTGCAGGCCATTGCAGAGAAGCTTGAGCGGGACGGCAGATAGAGATCGGCAGCACCTCCGCGAGACGCCTTACGAATACCGTAACGGTATTAAATGCGTATGGGCCGGATATCCGGCGCATATCTATTTGGTGCCCGCGTCGGTGCACAACTGCGCCCTCTGATAGCCGGGTCGTCCTGCGGAGCTATGGGCCTGTTCGCTGTGCCGAGCCGTCGAGGCGCAGAGGGGGCAGTTCCGATGGCGATGGGGTCCCCCGAGCTGCAACTCGACCGCACTCCCCACCCGCGGGCCAATTCTGAGGACCTCGCGCGCTTGATCGAGGGCGGCGCCGACAGTGGGTTCGCTCGCCCTCTCACCGTAGCACCCGCCGGCGCCGATCGCCGCGGCGCCTAGAGGTGCCTGAGCATGTCTGGACCGCGCTCAAACTGAAAGCGGTCGAGCGCAAGGTGTCAGTCACGGATCTCGTAATCGAGGTGCTCACGCCGAAGGGATATGGCGACATCGATCTTGCCGCCGTGCTGGAGTAACAGCCGCCACAATTAGAAGTGCTGGCCGCATGGCGCTGAGGCGCGCGAATCTCAACCGCTCTCTACGAATCTCGGCCTGGCGCGACGGCAAAGCGGTCCTGCCGTTCTCGGCAGCTCTGCCTCGGTGCCGCTGGCCGCTCTGGGATCAGGACAGAACACCCTTCCGTAGCCGTTCCAGGGCTGCCTCGAGCGGCGAAGCGGTCTCTGCCGGATTCTGCTCACCCATAAGCAGACGGCTTCCGCCTAGGTTTTGATTATGGGCGAGTTGAGCGAGCGGCCGAGGCTCCCCGGAAACGTTGAGGGGTGTGCGGCTCGTAGGATTGCCCTGGACGGCCGGACGCGGCTCCGAACGGGAAATGGACCGGCGAGCTGGCGCCGGGACGCCACGGGCGGCCTGAGCCCGCGCATTGGCCTGCGTGAAGGCCAGGCCGTACTCCTCCCCAAACCGGAACAAGATCGGCCGGCGGTGCAGCCCCTCCTCCGTGCGCTGGTATCGCTTGCCGGTGTCCGGCTCGTACCGGGCGAGGAACCCGACCTCGACCAAGGCACCGATCGCGCCCCGTACCCGTGCCTCCGTGAGGCCGAGGGCGTCGTGCTCGGCGAGCGCCCTCCGATCGATTGGGAAGGCCGTCAGGAGCCGCATGGGTGTGCTCCAGAACCGCCCTAGGAAGGCTGCCAAGGCGAAGGCCGCCTCCCGGTTACGGAAACCCGCCAGCGCCCCTGTGAGGCGATCCTGGACCCCCCGAGGCAGCTTGTATGGCCCCGCCGCGACCGGTGCCCAAGGTCCGCGTGAGCGGCGTTCCGGCGGGAGGGGGCGGCCCCTTGTGGGGACCTGCCCTGCGCTCGAGACGTGCAACATCGTTCAGCCCTCATCGGGCCGCGGCAGATCGATCGGACGCACCATGTGATGGTCCGTCTCCAGGCAAAGCCTCACCGTTGCCGGACGCGGGTTCCGGCTTGACTCCCGAGGGAGTGTCTGGCGATATCGGGAGCGACGAGCTTTTCGATATCGCCGCTTCGGCGGCTCCACGGCCCTACTCCCGGCAAGGAGTGGGGCCGTTGGCTTTTCAGGGTCTCACTGCGGCGGCGGTGGTCTCCTAAGTGGCGACTCGGCGGGACTGCCGAACGCCTAATCGCGCATCAGGCCCGAAGCGGGACTGAAGGTCAAACGCGGGCCACGCCGTTCCTGTCGCGGCGGGCCTGATGCGAGCGACCGGTCGCTTTCACGCGGCTCATAGGAGCTTGATCATAGCGCGCGAGGAGCGTGCTCCACGCCTCAAGGCCGAGCTGCTGCACCGACGTGTTCTCGTCGACGGCCAGGTGGCGCAACCGGGCGCGATCGGCCTTGTCAACCAGAATGGTCAGGGGAACGAGTGAACGGATCGAGGTACCCTCGACCGTTGGTGAGTTTCCTGCTCCGAGGACTAGCACTCGACACCTCCAAAGAACGACATCCAGGGCACAAAGTAGCTATCTATGTAGGAGGCTCGTGTCGGCTTGAAGTCTGCCTCCGGCTCTCAGCGGCGTTTAACTAACACAGACACTCACATGGTCCATAGTTATTTCTGAATATACCTCGTTTAACGGTTAGATCCGGCACCAATATTCTGATCTCTGAACCAAATTTAGTTCACGTACCGAACTAAATTTAGCTCGCGTGCCCCCTAAAAAACTTGATACGATAGTCAAGCTGGATAAGTTTGTTTCATACCGCGCTAAATTTAGCGCGCGCCTCCCCAATCCCATTTCTGTTTCAGAGGTTGATTTTTTGTCGGGCTAGTGCTTTTCGGCAAAGTGAACGAAAAGGCGACGGGTGGTCACGATGCAACCGAGCGGAGTCGTGCTGCTGCCTGATCAATGCCGGGCTGCGCGCGCTTTGATCGGCTGGTCCAGAGAGGATCTGGCGAAGCACTCCGGGGTCGGAGCCTCGACCCTTTCTGCCTTTGAGGCTGGCACCCGTGCGCCCTACGCGCGCACGCTCGCTGACGTGCGGCGCGCTCTAGAGACGGCCGGCGTGATCTTCATCTCGGCCGACGGGGCCGGCGGCCCTGGCGTGCGGCGCTTCAAGGAAATGGACCGTGCGTAGATTTCCGAACGACATGCTTCCAAAAGAGCAAGCTGACAAACACGATTATATCAGTTTTTCTGATCGCCAGGAATTAAGAACTTTAACACACGAGGCTCCCAATATTTTAAACACTCAAGAAGCCATGATATATTTGTTCACTAAAAAAATCGAGAGGCGTAGGAAAATAGATAAATTTCGATCTGGTCAGCATGTAGAAACTAGTCGTTATTGGCATCCTTGGCAAAAACCAGCACCTTGTTTAGATATAGATAACTTCATATGCGCTTTGATGGACGGTGATCTTTACATTAATGAAGGCAGAAAGAGAAACATTATCAAGCTCACTATTATTTCTAAAGAAGAATTGAGGAATATAGGACACAAGAACGGTGACTTCATAGAATATGTGTGCCCATTCGAATATATCAGGATTTCGTTATCTAGAGCGGTCGGGTTAGCATACGACGATCTGGCGGCTGCTAGGTACAATAAAAATAACAAATCGGTACTCAATGATCTTGTTGACCTGCAGAGTAGTTTAGGTTTATCACTAAGAAGTGCTGAGACAGCTTTGCAAATCATGCAAAAATCCAAAAACTTTGGACCAAAGGATTTATATTTAGACAAGGTAAAACTGTTCGGCAGGGGAATTGAAAGAAGAAACGACAAATATTATCTCACTGAGTGCGTCAGGCTACTGTGTGAAATGCTTGAAAAAGTAGATAATGATATTACTTCCATGATTAAACCAGGAAGAGGCGAGCATACATGGTGGGTATCATTCGTAATTAGCTGCGGCATCATGTGGAATACGTTGACGGGACGAAAGCCAACCAATAGTGATATTTTTGAACGATTTGTTAAATCGGCCAGCAGAAGTTTGGGGTCGCATAAAGAAAACTTCGATAGTCAAATCAAAACAGCGCTGAGGAAAGAAGAAACACTGCCTGATTGGTGCAGATTTGACTCTGAAATCAAGGGCGTATTGCCGTCGGGATCCAATCCCGTCCGGTTCTTGACATGCGAAGAATTCAATTTAAAACTTAACCGCTGGAAGTTGAATATTATCTCCATCCTTGAGCGAGAGGCCGCAGGTGATGAATCGGCCTCCCAAGAGTTTCATCTTAGGTACCATATGGCTCTAGATAAAGACAAATTAGAAATGCGAAAAATTTATGAGGAGTTTCACTTCAATAAGAAAGCTTCACTGGATATTTGATCTGACACTCTGCAGCGTGCAATAGCCCTGCCTACCACCCTCTTTTCTGCTGAAGTGAAAAGAGGGTGTGGCTGGCTCTGCATTGCGATCTGGATCGAGTCCGTGCCGTCCGCGAATGTCACACCATCGTATTCAAGCGACGGTGACTGATGATGGTTGACGGTCCGAGTATTGAAACTGGGGGCCTGCTGAACGAAGTGCAAGCGGCAGAGATCGTCGGTCTCTCTGCTCGAACATTGCAGGCTTGGAGAGTCCGTGGGTTTGGGCCGCCTTACTTCAAGGCTGGCAAGGCTGTTCGATATCGCCACGGTGATGTTCTTGCCTGGATAAGGACGCGCACCGTCTCTCCCGATCAGGGGGGCTATGACTCGATGTCGGAAACGGGAGGGCTTCTGTAATGGCAGAGCGTCCCACTCCGAGGTTGCGCGCAAGACGCATTGGAACCGATTTTCGGCCTGTAGGCACCGATGTATGGTGTGAATACTGCGAGAAGGTTCACCACCACGGGTTTGGTGGTGGCCTCCGTGTGGCTCACTGCACCCGCGCCGAGTCTCCCTACAAGGTGACAGGCTACGATCTGGATATGCAAGGACAGGTTGCGAGCTCTTCCGAGCTAGTGCCTACGGCCATTTTCGCTGGCCGACAGCGCCTGTCAGAGATCTTGGATGAGCTCTCCACCGACATCCGAGCCGTGATCCTTCATGCCGCGCTCGGGAGGCGTGGACGCCGATCGACTTTCCGGCTGCGTGTTGATCGCGCTCGGGTCACCGTCGCCGGTGATAGCTGGTGGATCGACCCTGACGCATTCCCTGCATCCTCGGCTCAGGGCAGCTCTCCTGTGCGGAGCTCACGCAGGCTCGCGGGGTGTGGGCTCATCGGCCTCCTTGCGACGCTCTACGGCATCTCACACGGCACCGTTGTCATGCGGCTCCTCCACGCACTGGCTCCGGGAGCATTCGATGCTCAGGGTTGGCTGGAGATCTCGGCAGCTGCCCAAGCCTCGATCGAGCGTTGCCGTTCTGGCCGGGACGGTGCGCGGTGAAGCGACGTCAGGTGGCATTCGCACGGATCGCCTCGGCGGCGCTAACCAGCGCCGATGCGATCGTGACGCGGTGGCTCCCGGACGGCCGCCGCGAGGGGCGGGAGTGGGTTGCCCGGAACCCGAAGCGCTCCGACAGTCGGCCGGGCAGCTTCAAGGTCAACCTCGGATCGGGGCGATGGGGTGACTTCGCCACCGGCGATAAGGGCGGTGACCTGATCGCGCTCGCCGCCTTCCTCTTTGACCTGAAACAGGATGCGGCGGCCCGCAGCGTCGCCGAGATGCTGGGCGTAGACGCGTATGAGTAGTGCTCCCTTTGCCCCGCTCTCGGCCGGGACCCCGAAGGATGCGGGCAAGGGCCCCTTGTCGGATAGGTTCCTGCCCGTCGCGCCCGTGCCGAAGGACGCTCCCGCCCCATTCAAATGGCATCCGACCCACGGCGAGCCGGTCGCACAGTGGACGTATCCCGACGCGAGCGGCGAGGTGCTGGGCTACGCCTGCCGCTTCGTCCGACCCGATGGGAGCAAGACCTATCAGCCGCTGACCCTGTTCCGCGAGGTCGCCACCGGTACCCTCAAGTGGAAGTGGAAGGCGTGGCCCGATCCCCGGCCGCTCTACGGCCTCGACCGCTTGGCGGCCCGCCCAGACGCGCTCGTGGTCCTGTGCGAGGGCGAGAAGGCGGCGGACGCAATCCGCGAGCTGGTGCCCGAGTGCGTCGGGGTCACGAGCCCGAACGGCAGCAAGTCCGCCGGCAAGGCCGACTGGAGCGTTCTCCAAGGCCGGCGCGTCGTGGTCTGGCCTGACGCTGATGCGCCCGGCCTGGAGTACGCCTCGGCCGCCGCGAGGCTGATCCTCGCGGCCGGCGCCGCCTCGGTTGCGCAGATCGAGCCGCCCGCCGGAGCCGGCGACGGCTGGGATGCTGCCGATGCTCTGGCGGAGGGATGGACGCAGGACCGCGTCCGGAGCCTCGTGGCGGACGCGGGGCCGATCGGGCGGCCCGAGGGCCCGATGCCGGCTCCCATCTCCCCCAAGGCCGCAGCACCGACCACCGAGGCGCCCGCCGAGGACGAGGGCAAGCGTGGCCCGGGCCGCCCATCCATGCAGGATACCCTCCTGGCTATCGCCGAGGAGTTCGAGCTCTGGCACACCCCGAAGAAGGATGCCTATGCCTCGATCCCGATGCCCATGGGCCACCGCGAGAACTGGCGGCTGCGGGCCGACGCCTTTGCCCGGTACATGCGCCTGCGCGCGCACGAGGCGACCGGACGCATCCCCTCGAAATCGAACCTGGAGGAGGTCGTTGGCCTCCTCGAGGCGCGCGCCATCGCGTACGGGCCGCAGCGAAAGGAATGGCTGCGTGTCGGTCGGCAGGACGGGAAGTTCTACCTCGACCTCGGATGCGCCCGCTGGCGGGCCGTCGAGGTCGGCGCCCGGGAGGTGCGCATTCTCGACAGCCACAGCCTGCCCTTCGTGCGGCCGGAGGGATTGCAGCCGATGCCGGAGCCGGAGTTCGCCTCGGATAACAGCCTGCCGGAGATGCTGGCCCCCTTCGTCAACGTGGGAACCGAGACCGACCTCCACCTCATCATCGCGTGGACCCTGGCAGCGCTGTGCGCGTCGGATGAGTTCCCGCTGTTGGTCCTGAACGGCGAGCAAGGGACGGGTAAGTCCACCCTGACCCGGCTGCTGCGGTCCATCGTGGATCCGCATGCGGCCTCGATCCTGTCGCCGCCGAGTGAGGACCGCGACCTCTTCGTGACTGCACAGCACACGCATGTCGTGGCCTTCGACAATCTATCGAAGGTCGAGGGCTGGATGAGCGATTGCCTCTGCATGCTGTCAACTGGCGGCCAGATGGCGAAGCGTTCAATGCACACGAACAGCGAACTCACCATCCTCGACGCAACCCGGCCGGTGATCCTCAATGGCATCCCCGCCCTCGCCGAGCGGGCCGACCTCGCGGACCGCTCCGTAACCGTGCGGCTGCGGCCAGTGCCGGCCGGCGAGCGGCGGACCTCGGTCGATATCAAGCAGGATTGGGAGGCGGTTCTCCCGCACGTCCTCGGCGCCTTCCTCGAGGCCATGAGCACCGGTCTGCGCCGGATGCCCGAGGTTCGGCTCAAGAACCCGCCTCGCATGGCTTGGTTCGCGCACTTCATGGTCGCCGCAGCGCCAGGGCTCGGCCTCGACGGTGATGCCCTGTTTGGCGCCTACCGAGCCATGCTGAGTGAGCTGTCGAGCACCGCGTTCGGCAACAACCCGGTTGCCCTGGCTGTCGTGGCGATGATGGGCGAGTTGCCCGAGGGCGAGTGGACCGGCACCCCGACCGAACTCCTGGAGGCACTGTCTGATCCGAAGTGGGCCAAGGATGAGGTTCGGCGGGGCTACACCTGGCCTAAGACGGCGCAGGCCCTCGGAACCGCCCTCACCCGCATCGCTCCGGCCCTGCGCGATCGCGGCATTGATGCCCGCTCCAGGCACTCGGGCAAGACCGTCTGGGAACTTCGCAGGCTGACATGACCTGGCTTCGGCCAGGGTTCCTCTCTCCCCGCTCCCCTTCACTCCCCCAGGACCGCACGCCTTCCACACGGGATTGCAGGAAGGGACTGGGCGATGGTGGCGGCCACTGGCGGGGATCCGGCGCGCCGTCTCCTGGGAAGCGCCTCGGGTCCTTCCGGCCTCCTACAGGACTCGCGGGCGACAAGCACCCCCGAATTTTCTAGTAACGCAGACTCAAAATCAGGGCTAACGATGCAAACAGATCCCAATCGGCCTCCCATGATCAAACAGGACGGAGTGTTCTTGACAGTATCAGAGCTCTCAGAGCGCGATAAAATCTCGAAACCGACAGTATCTTTGCATATCAAGCGGCTATGCGAGCGACATAATCTTGAGGTCGAGCGCGACGCACGGGGCCGGGTGCGTCGGGTCAATTCGGCGATGTATGATCTGCTCCGCGAGCGCTACGGCGATCCGAGTAAGGCGCAAGCGCCCAAGTCGGTCGAGTTGATGCGGTCGGCGGACGACAGCTATGACGAAGCGACACGGCGGCGCGCCTGGTACGACGTCGAGAAGCGCCGGCTGGAGGTCGACGAGCTGCGCGGCGCGCTGGTCCGGCGCGACCGCCTCGTCGCCGCCGTCACCGCGTGCGGGGAGGCGCTTACGCGCTCGCTCGATCTCCTGTCGCAGGAGGCCGATAGCCTCGCCGAGGTCCAGGCCCGCGAGGGTGATCACGGCCTGCGCAAGGCTCTGCGCGCGCTCGGCCGGCGCATCCGCGAGGAGCAGGCAGCCGCGCTCACAGCGGTTGCTAAGACAGCGGCGCAGTATGATGAGCCGCTACCCGACGAGAGTACCCCGCATCATGGAAGGCTGATGGAAGGCCAACATTCGCCCTAAGCCTTTGATTAGGCGGCATTTGGAAGGCTTGGAAGGCTGTTTTTTCTTTTATCGGGAGAAAATAGAAGAATGAAAGGGAAAGCTGACCGCCCGGGAAGCCCCCGGAGGGCGTGCGGATCGGGTGGTTAGGGGGACCGGGGGAGAGATAAAGGGGGGAGAGGGAATTATAGAGACAAGGCTAGAAGCCCTCCGCAGCCTCCAAGGCTTCCAGCCCCACAAATAATCCAAGCACATCAACATCTTAGATCGGACCGAGGGGCATTCGGGACGTGAAGCCTGGCCTTCCGCAGCCTTCCGAGCCTTCCAATGGGTGCACGACAGCGTTCTCGGCGCGACGCAGGAGACGACCGGAGGCCGGATGCGTATCGCAGACACGCGCGCACGAGGCCCCATCATCGTCAATCGTCTGGTTAGGGCGCAAATCCGCCGAATTCACTTGGAGTTTCGACCTAGCTTACCCAGGTCGGGGATGGTGGTGTTGAGCGTCGCAGTTTCTGCGATGCCCGCAGGTGCTCGTGCACCCGCTAACCCGACAACCGAGACCTATGACAGAGATTGATCCCCCAGCGGGCGATGTCTTGCACCAGGCTTTCAACGGGCGGGTGCAGAAACTCTGGTCTGAGCAAAGAGCGGCCGGCAGCGGTGGCGTGCAAAGCGGAATTACCTCTGCCGCACCTGCCATGTCCCATCCTGCTCGCTCCTTACGGAAGGCCGAGCCTAACCCACCTGCAGGCCAGACCTCTGCCGGTCGCGATGGCACGCCCAGAGCAGGTGTCGCGACTGCACCCATGCAGCGCAAAGCCGCCACAGCTTCGCCCAGTATGGGCGGTGCGGCCTCGCCGAAGTCCGGCTACTCGGCCGAGCAGTTGTTTGCTGCGTTCGTGGTGGCGGAGCTGGGGCGGCGCGCGCCCTCAACTCGCGGAGCGCAGCCGAAGGGTTCGCACGATCCCAGTTCCCGATGGTCATCGGCCGAGCGGTCCCTGGCGGCCCTGATCACGGCAGATCTGCCGGCGAAGATGCCGGACAGATCCGAGGGCCTGCCGGTCTCCCAGTCAGAGTCCGAGCGCTCGTTCGCCGACGTCTTATCGGCTGACCTCCAGTCTAAACCGCAGGTCTAGCCTCTCAGAGCCCGTCTTTTGGCTTTCCACTTTCCTCATGTGAGTTGAGCATCTCATGCCCAAATCCAATCTGCAGACTGCGGCCGTTATTACGCTTCGCAGCGGCGCTGACATTATCTCCGAGCTTGAGGCTAGGCATCGGGCAGCCGAGCGGGATCTCGCTGGCGCCGAGACGGCCGTGCGCGACGCCGGCACCAGGTATGAGGCTGCCCTCGGCGAGGGTCGCGAGGCCGCGCTCGCAGCTCGCCGGGTGCAAGACGACGCGGAGGTCGACCGCGACATTGCGCGCCGCGCAGTCGACGTGCTGTCGCGGCAGGTGGCGGACGCCCGCGAAGCGTTGCGCGTCACTGAGATCGAGCACAGGCGGGCCGAGGCCGAACGCCTCCGGAGCGTGTTCGAAGAGACTGCGCGCCAGCAGCTCGCTGCGATGGCGGTCGGCGCCCGCGCCATCATCCGGGCCTGGGCGGAAGCCGAGCTCGCAATCGAGGCGGCTCGCCAAGTGCAACGAGCGGACGGCCCGCCAATCCCCTCTATCGAGGCATTCCGAAGCGTCCCGCGTCAGCCTCGCAGGGAAGTCCGGCGGCATCGCATCACCAAGTGGCTGCGCCCTGGCACGAACGACGCCTTCCCGGACGAGTTCGATCAGCAGATCGTCCGTAAGGGCAGCACGGGCTGGCTGCGGCACGCCGGAATGTCTGGTGGGGGGCGTGAGATTGCCGAGCGTGGCGAGTTCGACCGCATTACCTACGCCAAAGAAGTGCCGCCCATCTACGTCCCCCCGCTGGTTGAGAGCCTTTCGATCCCGGCTCTCGTCGGTGGAGAGGTCCCGGGTTGGGTGCCGGTAGAGGGTCTCACCCCGCACGGCGCCCTCGCTCGGCTCGCTGATCTGGAGCGGGCACCTCCGAGGCGGGAGCCGCAGCACGAGACCGTCGACGTGTACATATGCCGGGTCAATGGTGGGAAGGAAGGAGCCGACGCAGCCTCCTAAAGCGCGCCTGCGGCGTCGGCGCCGGGACCGGATCGGCACCAAGTGAAGCGGCCGGCCCTGATGGTGCCGGCCGATGGCCAAAGCTGGGCCGTAGCTCCCGGCAGGAGTAGGTGTCCTTGTTCTCTGTTCTCGGCCAGCGAGGGCCAGTGCGGCCCACACTATCTGGGCAAAAAGTATCTTCGTTGTCCCTCATACTCACCAGTTCGGGCGAGGCCAGTAGCAACGAGCGTCTCCAAAACCTCTGCTATGCGACCGCGGCGCTTTGCGGTGTTTCTCCCGTCAAAAACGTTGGCAAGAGCATCGGGCGGTGTGGGCGCCGGCGCCTTAGCAAGCAGGTCGCGCACTAGTCTGATCTGCTCCAGACCGTCGGTCGGCCACTTCAAACGGTCAATCGCTTCAGGGAGCTCGATGTCGAGCGTGCCAACATGCTCGCTCTCTGCTCTAGGCGCTTTCACTCCGAGTCTCGTGGTCTGATACTCGGGGCGTAACCAGCGCACCAAGCCACTCTTTTCCTCTACCGCGCGCTCTTGATTAAGTGCGAACAGCCGGTCCAGGAGCTCCTCCTCTGCCTGTTCCTGCTCCTCGGTTTTATGGGGCGATGGAACTGTCGCGCCAGGCTTGCCGACTAATACAGGGATTAAATCTTCCCATCCATAAGCGCTCAGCACAGTGCGGTCGATGTCATCGTGAATTTCTTTTAAAATAGAAATCAATCCAGCCTGGTGCACATCGAGTTCAGACTCAGTCAGTGGGACAACATCGCAGCCATTATCGAGCTCGCGCAGGCGCTCTAAATTGTTGTAGATTTCTGTCATAGTTAAGAATGAATGTGCCGCGAGGCGATGCTTGCGAAATTCGTCTAATCTTTCGCCAAGATCGTTTAGTTTACTCGATAACTCTTTGCTTAATTCAGGGAATGGGAACGGGTTAAACGTGTCAGAGTGCTGGTAGACGGGATCATTTCCTACGCCTTGACGTCCGCCCTGCGCAATTGCAAAAGCAACATGGAGGCGAGAGCTGAGAACAGCAAGAATATCTGGACGGTCAATAGTAATTGCTACGATTTTTGTGTCAGGCAATACGTTTCCACTCAAAAAAACGAAAGCACGATGTTTCGCTGTGCGGCAAGTTGCGATGTAACGCTTCTCATTTTTGAGCCCTTGGCGCATATCTTCGCATGAATCCGCATAAAGCCAGAAGCGTTCTTTTCGCCTTGGACGACGATTGTGATCTCTTTCTGGCTTAACTCGGTCTAACACAATTTGGGCTACCCTCTGGGAAGATTTTTTGACTTCGTTCCATTCATAACCATAAAGATCAATTATATACAGCCCTTGATCTCTGCGCAACAAATCGCGTCCAATTTTATAAGGCTTAATCAGGTGCCCTGCCTCGCCATCCGGATAACCTAAATTCGCCGCTTCGCTGCCTGTAAGACGAAAGCCTTCTCCTAAGGGGATAACTCCCTGGTGTGATAAACCAGAATTAGATGTTAGCTTTTTATAAGACGATACCGTCCTAGTTAAGCCTAGCTTGGAGGATATAAGACCCGCACTTGTCAAGAATTTAGCTGAACCATCAGAATTTTCTTGTATGACTCGTTGTTGAACACCTTCTTTTTCTCCGATTTCTCCTACTGTAAATGCAACTCGGACGGCAGCCGATGTATCATCATCGTTCCATGGGTGATCAGGTATTGTAAATACGACGGAACATTTTGGGTTTTCTTTAATAAAGCTCTCCACAACCGTTCGATTGAAGGACTGTGTAACTTTAGAAGTTGTTACAAAACCAAACCTGCGGGTCTCACCTGTTTTTATTGCTTGGGCCGCCTTCCACCACCAATACATAACAAAATCAACTGAGTCTGCAACTTTGGAGTTCGCCTTCCGAACGGCGGTTGCATATCCCTCGCCCAGTCGGTGGATCATCCTCTTGTTACCAATAAAAGGGGGATTCCCGATTATAAAATCTGCTTTTGGCCACGAAGCCTGCCTTAGTTTTACATATGAAAACAAAGGTACATTCGCGTCTGGATCAGGAATTTCTTCACCAGTGATCGGGTGTAGTTTTTTCGTTACGCCATCCCACCGTGAAAGTGGCCGCCCCTGTGCATCTCGAAGCGCCTCTTGCCGGTCATAAGCGATAACAGCATCCTGCTGCTTGATAGTGCCATAAGCATGCAGAATGGGTTCTGCAAGCGAGCTTAGGCCTGAAGTTTTAAGTTGCCATTTAAGGTAGCCTATCCAGAGAACCAACTCCGCGATTGGGACGGCGCGTGGATTAATCTCAAGACCATAGAACTGGCGCGGACTAACTGTTTCGCCTTCCATAATAAAACTGGCCTGATTTTCCCCTAAATTCTCTAATGCTTCTAGAACCTCACCTTCTAGGCGTTTCATTAGCTCTAAGCTGACGTATAAGAAATTCCCGGTTCCACAAGCAGGGTCTAGCACTCGGATCGTGCAGAGTTTATGATGATAGGATTTTACTACTGCTAAAGCCCCGTTATTATCGCCCTTATCACGTAATTCTTTTACTTGCCCCTGAATTAACTCCCAATCTGTGCGCAGCGGTTCAATAATTGTGGGGATCACCAGGCGTTCCACGTAGATACGTGGCGTATAATGGGCACCGAGCTTTGACCTCTCGCGAGGATCGAGCGCGCGTTCAAGCAGAGTCCCAAAGATAGCAGGCTCGACAGCCGACCAATCTTTGTCGGCAGCGATCCAAAGTTCATTGATGTCATCTTTGTCTAATGGGAGTGCTACCCGCTTTTTGAAAAGCGAACCATTAAATTTCTTAAGCGTAGCGTTCAGATGAGGTGCATAACCTCCGCTATCCATTACTGACCATAGGCTTTCTAGTGCAACAACAAAGTTCTCTGGTGTCGATCTCATTTTTCCTAAAAGATTATAAAACCCTTTATCAGGTATAAGCTTTACATCTTCAGCAAACATTGTAAATAAGCAACGCATTAGAAACTCGGCAACATCTTTTGGATCATGCTTGATTTCAAGGTGTCTGGCGATTTTTGCGAGACGCTCAGCTATGTCGCGTGTAACTTCAGCTGATATCCGTGTTGGATCGAGAGATAAAGGATCTTTCCATATTGCGCGCAATCGTGATTGGATTCTCTCTTCACGGAGATCATCCATAGAAATACGGTAGGATTGCCGGTCAGGAAAGTGGGCGTAATTCTTACCTTGTCCGGAAAAATCAGCAAAAACTTCTATAACATTCCCAACGTCAACTACTAGGAGAAAAGGTGGATAGCCGTGCTCTACGGGTAGAGCTCTGGCATAATCCTCTGCCTGTTTCCGCGCTGCAACCATTATCTGGTCCCAGCCGCGGGTTCCACGCTTCGCATGTCCAGATTTGAATTGCTTCGCATCTTCCGGAAGTAACGAAAGTTGGTTTTCTGAGAGTCTTAGTTTTTGGCGTTTGCGTGACTGTTTGGCTTCGAGAACAAACGAATTTCGGAGGTAACAGTCTATAAATCCGCTTGTGACGCTACCATCCAGATGTTTGAATGTGATTGTTCTCTCAAATACGTAATCGTTATATTGATTTTCTTCTTTGGCCATTGCAGGGCGTTCGAGGCCGAGCGCCTCACACAGGCTAATGACGAAAATCTGATAGTTGGCCCGCTCTGAGCCGCCCGAGGCTTTCGCTTCGGCGATCAAGGCTTCCAGTTTTTTGGTGTCAGTTTGGATGGTCGACATAAAGCCAAGCTAGCCGCCGAGGTCCTGGCGTGACAATGCCTCACGTGCTCGGCCGCATGTCAGAACGTCCGACGCCCACCCTGAGCAGCCGTTCGGGCTCACGGTCTTTCATGGGTATACCCATCCGAGGCGTAGCCGTGAGACGCTTTCCACGTCTTGACAGGGTTGTTTTCCGGTTTTCGAGACGTCACGTTGCGACGGTCTAGAACCAAATGAGACATCCCATGGCCCGCATCGGGTACGCCCGTGTCAGCACCACAGACCAGGACCTCGCCCTTCAGCTCGGCACCCTCAAGGCCGCCGGCTGCGATCCGATCCGCGCCGAGAAGGCCTCCGGCACCAGCACCAACGGCCGCGCCGAACTCACCACCATCCTCGACTTCATCGGCGAGGGGGACATGTTGGTGATCACCCGCATCGATCGGCTGGCCCGCTCCATCGGCGACCTGCAGGATGTGGTGCGCACCCTCAAGGCCAAGGGCGCCACCCTGAAGGCCACCGAGCAGCCGATCGACACCGGCACGGCGGCCGGCAAGGCCTTCCTCGACATGCTCGGCGTGTTTGCGGAGTTCGAGACCAACCTGCGCAAAGAGCGCCAGCTGGAGGGCATCGCCAAGGCGAAGGCAGAAGGCGTCTACAAGGGCCGACCGCCCTCGATTGACGTGGAGAGGGTGCGGGCTCTCAAGGCAGAGGGGCTCGGCCCCGCCGAGATCGCCAGGCGCCTCGGGATCGGGCGGGCCAGCGTCTACCGCGTCCTCGGCGGCGCGAAGGTCTAGGCGCTAGTGGATCAGGTCTGACGCTTGGTACCCATGTGCGAGGTCCGCTGAGGGTGGGAAGCGGCGGTTCGCCGGATGGATGCCGAGCGGCCGGATTGAGCCAATAGCGGGCTTTAGCGGTCCCACCGCACTGACTTATGCGGAAGGGTTGCGATTTGTGCGACGCGCGGCGAAGCTGGCGCTGACGCCTAAATCGAGTGGCGCGAGCGGTTGCGGCTGTCCTACCGCGAGGGGTTCGATCGCCTCGTTGCGGAGATCGATCGTACCCGATTTAGAGTAGCGGAGAGGCTAGACCTGCGCCGCTGGTACGTGAGAAGGTTTCACCCCGGATGTACGTCACCGAGTTGAGGATCGAGCGGGCCCGCTCGATCAACAGTTTCTCGATCAGATTGCCACCAGATCAGTATGCCGGGTGGCACGTCATCCTGGGCGATAACGGCGCTGGTAAGTCAACCTTCGTGAGGGCGCTGGCCCTCGCGCTGGCAGGCCCGAACGAAGCAAAGGCTCTGAGGTATCCCTTCAATTCCTGGCTCAGGGAGGGACAGGAAGGCCCCCGCATCGATCTAGCCGTCTTTGCCGAACCTGAGACGGATGGTCTCGACGGGGGAGGGCGCAGACCGCAGGGAAATCGCCTACGCGGCGGGGTCGAACTCGTGATAGAGCAGGCAGGCTTCACCAGCTCCGTTCAGGTCAACTCGATCGCCGGCTCTGGCCCCGGGGGGCCTCTCTCAAGAGGTCCGTGGGGTAAAGGAGCGGGTTGGTTCTCCGCGTCGTTCGGACCCTACAGGCGGTTTACGGGCGGGAACAGAGACTATGACCGTCTCTTCCTCACAGCTCCGAGGCTAGCCCCTCATCTGTCTGCGTTTGGAGAAGATGTTGCACTGACAGAGTGCCTAGAGTGGCTGAAGGAACTGCATGTTCTCGATTTGGAGCCGATCCCGGATCGCTCCGGCGATTTGACCCGGGGGCTGCTACCTCACCTGACCGCGTTCATCAACGGCAGCGGTTTCTTACCTCATAACACCAGGTTGAACAAGGTAACATCTCAGGACATCTCATTCATAGATGGTAATAATTCCATTATAACTGTCGAACAACTGAGCGATGGGTATCGATCCGTCCTCAGTATGACATTCGAGCTGATCAGACAATTGGTCAGGTTTTACGGAGCAGACCGCGTAACACGTCGGATTCGCGAAGGAAGCATGGAGATCGACCTCCCCGGGGTCGTGGCCATTGACGAGATCGATGCTCACCTGCACCCTGCGTGGCAACGAAAGATTGGCCCCTGGCTGCTTCGCGTCTTCCCAAACATGCAGTTCTTCGTCACAACGCACAGCCCGATTATTTGCCAAGCATCTACAAAGGGCAGTGTTTGGAGATTACCTACCCCAGGTACAAATGAACAAGGCCTTAAAGTTGAAGGTGATGCATTGCGCAGGTTAATATTTGGAAATATATTAGAGGCATACGATACAACGTTTTTCGGAGAGGGTATCGGTCGGTCGGAAGCGTCGAGAGAGCTTCTGGAGCGGTTAGCCCGCCTGAACCGAAAGGCCCTCAAGGGCACCCTCACAGCCGAGGAAAGAACCGAACGGGATGATCTTCGTGCCGCTCTTCCAACTACCTCCACCGTGGCGCAGCGCACAGGCTTGCCGGTCGAATGATCCGCCTGCCCGACCGCCACTTGACCCAGCGCGTACTAGAGGGGTTGGCACGTCTTCAGTCCGAGGTGGACAAGCTAACTGCTTACGAAGACAGGGTTCAGCACGCAAGAGCGTTGTTTAAGGCGAGCAACACGCGGACTAACCCGACATTTCGTGAAATTAGAGGTGCTCTCGACGAGATTTGCTCTGGCAACAGACGTTGTTGTTACTGTGAAGACTCCTACGCTGATGAAGTAGAGCATATATTACCCAAAGATCTGTATCCGGAGCTGACTTTCTCTTGGTTGAACTATTTGTACGCATGTGGCCCCTGCAACAGCCCGAAGGGTAGTCGCTTCGCGATCATCGACCAGAACGGAGCTCTTATAGAAATAACACGCAAGCCTAATGACCCAATTGTTCCGCCGCCACATGGGTACCCTGCGCTCATAAATCCTAGGACTGAAGATCCTTTCTTCTATATTGAGCTGGATCTCATTGACACATTTATGTTTCTGCCAAACGAGGATTTGGACGAAGTTAATTATCTAAGGGCTGGGTTCACAATTCAGCTGCTCTCACTAAACATTAGGGAGGTGCTCGTACAGTCCAGGCGGACAGCGTACGGTTCATACAGGGCTCGTTTATACGAATATAGAGATAAGAAAGCACTTGGATCTTCACAGCAAGAATTGAATGCGTTGGCGCAGGGGATCAAATCGATGGGTCAACCAACGGTTTGGTTCGAGATGAAGCGCCAAGCGGTACTGATCGATGAATTAGAGGATTTATTTGGGGAGATCCCCGAGGCGCTGAGCTGGTAGTTCGGTCCTTCGGCGAGTTCGGCGCGTGTCATGTCCGGGCGCGGCGGCCGGTGCCCCGGCAGGGCGTAGATCAGGACCAAAGCCGGTAGTGCTATATGCCGCCCTAAAGCGGGCGTTCCGAACCTCGGCTTAGGATCAGCACCGTAGATTGGGTGAGCACAGCTGGAATGTCCGAGTGGGGTCGCAAGCAGCCCTTCGCGGTGGGTGCCAGAGGCAGATTTGGAGCACTAGGGTCAAAACCCAATCAGCTTGACCGTGTATGTGTCGGCTACCGCCCCTGAGCGGACCTCTCACACCTGCTTAGCCAAGGTCCGCGCGAGGTGGTCCTCATGCTGGCGCTGGAGGTCTTCGAAGGTGACGAGGAGCGCCTCTGCCTCTTGGGTCGGCAAGCCATCCTCGCTGAGGCGAGCTATGAGCGCACGTTGCTTCGCGATGTGCTCGGCACCTTCCTCGACGTGCCGCCTGACCATCTCAAGTTCGGTTTCGCCTGCGCGCATCTTGGCAGCATAGCAGACGCGCTAGGGCTCGGAAGCACACGTCCGCTTCACCCTCAGCAGCCCTTCACACGGTCAAGCTGGTTGAGTTCAGACCCTAGCTGTCGACCAGGCAGACCTAGGACCGTATACGCCATCTGACGGCCGGCATGGTCAGGACCCTCGCTGGCCGACCGCGACAGAGCCGGTGCCGGCTATCGCGGCCTGACATGCTGCGGCTCCACGAGGGTTCTGTGTCACCCGATATTGGGAGTATATTCCGTGGATATCCCCAAGATACCCGGCCCCCCCCTTTCGGCATCCTCGTGAGATCCGGCAGAGATCGGGGCGGAGAGATGAC